>JANWXL010000488.1 GCA_025055265.1 Roseiflexus sp. | reverse complement strand
AATCAGGTTTCTCGCAGCGGATTGTCATTCTGTCAGCCGTATAGGTCTGAAGTTTTAGCGCATGGGCGCCTGATTTTGCCACTGCTTCAACAATCTCTAAAGCCCTATCGAGGGACTGATTATGATTCCCCGACATTTCAGAAATAACAAAAGGCTTAGAGAGGCTATTCGAGTATATATCTATATTCTTATCATTCATGAGAGTTCACAATTTTAGGAAGTTTAATATAGCATGTATCAAAGGATTATATACATTTGGATTGCGTTCATAATCTATGAATAATGCCGCATCAGCTATATTCCAAGAAATATGACCGATTAGTAAAAAAGTCAATAAAGTACTTGAAACTTTAATTTTGAGATAAGGCTCTGGAACATCATGTGCATTTACTAATTTCTGCAATTCTTGATTTTTCATATCAATAACAAACAATAGATTTCGGTCTAAAATCTCTATAACATACCTAAAATCAGGAAATAAATTCTCTTTCTCCTGAGCCTTCCAAAGATTCATTCGTGCATAACTTAATAATTTTCTCAAATTAACACTTGGATTTAATTTTATTTGCTCATGATCATAAATTTTTTTTCTCAGGTTCTGTTCAATATAGTTCTGGCGATCAGCTTCGGAATAGAATATATATGGTTCATCAGGATTTTCTGAGCAGTAGAAAGATCAAAAGATTGACCTGAGTTGAGCAACAAAACTCTATTATGAAGATTATGTTTTCTAAGAGCTTCTAAAACAACACTTCCTTCTGGTGGATGAGGTAAGTATTCGTTAAGGTTAGATCGAGAACCAGCAATAACATACTGATCTGCAAAAGGCATGGCATAAGACGGTTCAAGATAAAGAACAGCATCTACAAAACCCTGAATCCCTTGGTTAGCAATTCTCTGCTTCTCTTTCAGCTTTTCTTCATGAGATAGATTTTGATAGCACGCAGGATATCCCGAACCACCAGTGTAGGGCAGTAAAGCTAGATCAACTTTTCCATAGGTTGTCTTTACATATTCCCAGCCATTTTTGTAAGGAGTACAATCATTCGCATTAAAGATTACAAACCCATCCCACTTTATAACTAATGCTGAATCTACTAGTGTGTTCAGTTGATGGTATCCTGGGTCGGGCTCTACGATATCTACAATTAAGTCTTCAAAAAGTCTCTTCGGTGTTCTAGCTGGTATGCAGTGCACATCTTTGAACGCAAAGCCATTTAATTTCAAGAAATTTAGTACAAAATTTGGATTTCTATCCATCAATATCACTTCTGCATCTTTATTAATATGTTGAATAGTTCCAGCAGAACAGTGATCTTCATGAATATGGGAAATATAAACATAATCCACATGGCCTATATCCTGTATGCCTACTTTTAAGGGAGGATAATGGTACCATGCTCCATGAAAAATACCATCATCTAGCCATGGATCAAATAAAATTCGTTTATTTTTGTGCTCAAGGATAGCTGTTGCACCACCAAAAAAAGTTATTTTCATCTTAATTTTCCTCTATATTAGGTTTAACAGCATAAAGTGTAATTTGTCGACCTACCCCTATGTCAGCTAGTGCTTTATAAAAACGACCAAGGAAATCTTTTTTTCCTGCCTTGGCTAAGTTCATTTCGAAATTCATTCTTTTTTCATGGCACCTTCTTCCTAACTCTGGATTTCCTACATAATTATCACCAAATAAAAGGAATATCTCAATAGGAAAAGAAGACTCTATTAATTTTACGTCGTACCCAATGCCTTCAGCTAACTTACCTAATGTTGCTGGATTGAAGTAATTTAAGTGTGCGGGAGGTGCAACCCACCAATCATGAAGATTATGTACGTCACGTCCGGCTACTTGAAATGTGTTGAACTCGTTTGGAACATCGACAACCAAAACACCTCCAGGCTTCAGAACTGCTTCATAAATCTCTTGTAATACACGAACAGGGTCTGGCAAATGCTCTAAGACATTAAATAAAGTAACAATATCAAAAAGATTGGGAAATACGCACATTGTATCCAATCCAGCTTCTACAATGTTCAGTCCTCTTTGTTTTCCATATGCAATAGCGTCTGATGCCGGATCGAACCCATAACAATCGAGTCCTTTGCTCCTAAAAAAGAGTAGGGCTTCTCCCCACCCACAGCCGATATCTAAAAGAGTTTTACCCCTCACTGGCTCTAATTTGATACTTTCAATATTAGATAAAACCCTACCTCTACAGAAATCATACCAATCTTTATCCTTTGTTTGAACCTCTAAAGAAGAATCATTAAAATTTAGATTACTAGAGTAAAATTCATTAAGATAGTAATTTTGTATTTCTTCAGATGTTGGAGTTGGTTGTATCTGTAAGAAACCATAAACTGGATGAGGAACAAGCTTGTATTCTTTCATAGGTGTCTTTTCCTGATATAGTCTGATGCGCCACTCCATCCGATGTTAGCAACTAGATCAACAATAGACAAGTGACTAGTAAACTTATTATTCTGTTTTTGAGGATATGCTGTAGGTATAAACTCTTGAAAGATTAATTTAATGCTTGAGTTGTTGAATAATCCATCTTCAGTTATATATTCTTTTGCACCAATCGGACTAATATATTCATTACATCCAATATGCCGACATATTTTTATGATTTTTTCGCTTCTTTTTCCTTCTATTCCTAATTGACTAGAAACCAAAAAAATTGGCGATAAGTTTAATAACTTACTAATAAGCATGATTATTTTAATATTAAGTTCGCATAATTTAGTTATTTTTTTATCACAAATAATATCTATTACTGGTGATAGACTTTCAAGATATCTACATCTTGCATAGTTGTTTTGAATGGAAGCGGAGTGTTTTTTTCGCCAATTTTTTTTATCATCTATTTCAATTTCATTTATTTTTTGATTAATACTCCTATGTAAAACAGGTACTGTTAGAAAATGAGGCTGATGATTGATAAGTATTCTATTTCTGTTTTGCCAGCTACTTTTCTCATACTGAACATCATCTAAAAATACAAAAATATCTACTAGGGATATTAAGTTAAAATATCCAGCCCATGGTAAATATGTTGGCTGCATAATTGCGCACTTCATAGGTCGTTTTTAATGTTTTCACCTCTATACTCATGTTCTAATATACCCATACTTACTACATTCTCATAATTGGTTTTGTTCCAAAATTCTTCTCTTTTGATTCCTTCTACTTTAAATCCAACTGACTTGTAGAGATTAATTGCATTTTTGTTGGATTCTGAAACTTGCAAATATACCTTGTGTAAATTAAGAAAACAGAAAGCATAATCTAAAATTAAATTAATGACTGTTTTACCTATGCCAATTCCTCTATATTTTTCATTTCCGATATAAACACCTAATTCTGACTTTCTGTTTATCCAATCTATAAACATTAATCTAATAATGCCAATTAGTAATTCCTCTTTGGATTCAGCTTGATTGATTTTTATTCCTAAAATTATTTGATTCTTATCTTTTAAGGATTTCTCAAGCCATTCTCTTGTTTCATTTACAGTAACTGGAGTTGGCTTTGCCATCAATAGATTTATTAATGATATATCATTTTTCCACTGATATATCAGTTCTGCATCTTCAATAGCTAGGGGTTTAAGAGAAACAAAGTCAGATTTAAGCATTTCTTAGCCTAGAAATAAATTAAGCTTTGAGTAAGCACTCTCTATCTTAATACTACTACATTTAATATTATTGATATACCGCTCTAATAGCTTTGTGTAACTGCTTTTGAAAGCATTAAGTGATAAATCTTCAAGTAGTATATCTTGTTCTTTTTGGTGCAGGATTTCTAGAAATGTAATTTGGTTTTTGCTAGTTGGAACTAAAAGACCAGTTAACTTCAAATATAGTCGCTCCCATGTAATAGAGCCACCAGCACCGAAGTACCAAGAGCAGCGCAGCATAATTTCTGCCATTTTATCGGTTTGAATATGCAACTGCCCCTCTGGAAAATAGCGCATTTGGGCTTCAATTTCAGCACGGTGAGGAT
>JANWXL010000485.1 GCA_025055265.1 Roseiflexus sp. | reverse complement strand
GCTGGATGAGCGGCAGGCGCAGCAGATCATGATCCATTGGCAGTTCTCCCTGACCAAAGCGCGCGCCACGCTGAATCGGCACTATCGGAACGTCCACGCAGCGAACGAGAAATACCAGGAAACTTAGTTTACGGACTACTGATTGGTCTGTAAAGCAAGTTTTCCGGTAATTTATCGGCTCAGTGCAGCGAAACCATCCCGCGTCCTGATGCCGTATGACCTTCGCCGCGCTCAAGGTCGCAAAAAGTCAGAAAACTTCGTTTACGGACTACTGATGGTTTTTGAATAAATATTCCGCTATCCGCTCACCCGCCCGGCGCCTAAAGTCGCGGGCTACGGTTGCGAAGCCCGCCTGCGCGGGCTAGATCCGGCGATACCAGATTATTCTCTCAAACTCCACAAGCCCTGGCCGAGATCCTGCAAGCTCCTCCGGGGCTTCCACGTCCTGAGCGAGGGCGGGTGAAGATCAGGAACATAGTCCGATCTTCCTGAGCGCTGCGGGCTGATGAAGATCAGGAACATAGTCCGATCTTCCTGGGCGCTGCGGGCTGAAGCCCTGGCTGAGATCGTGAAAGCCCCTTCGGGGCTTCTACGTCCTGAGCGAGGGCTTTAGCCCGCAGCTCAGACGATGCACAGCTCGGCAGCGCGGGTTTGCCGGATTCATTTCTTAATCGTCATAAGCCGCGGGCTACAGTTGCGAAGCCTGCCTTCGCAGGCTTTACCGGACTTACCATGTTCATTCGCCCGCATATCAGTGACTGTCACGCTCGCCTTTTTCCACGTGACGGTCACCTTTCATCACTCCGCAGATCGAGCCAGGCGCACTCTTCCGGCGTCAGGCGCACGTCCAGGGCTGCCACATTGGCGGCAAACTCTTCCGGCGTGCGACACCCAACCAGCGCGTAGATATCGAGCGGCTGGCTCATCACGTATGCCAGCGCAACCTGCGGGATGCTCAGCCCTTTCTCCTCCGCCAGTTGCTGCACGCGCTCAAGACGACGGAAGTTTTCCTCGCCAGCGTAAGAATAGACCGCCAGTTTATCGAGATAATCCTCGAAGGTATCGAGGTTATCGCGCCGCAGCCGCCCCGAAAAGAAGCCGCCTGCCAGGCTTGACCAGGCGAAGAGCGGCATGCGCTGTTCGGCGTACCAGGTGCGCGCTTCCTCATTTTGCGGCCCGCTGATGCTGATGCACCCTTCCCATGGTTCACGATACTGCTCCGCCAGGCTGAAGTTCGGGCTGCTCGCCACAAACGGCGTCAACCTATGAGCAGCGGCATACTCATTCGCTTCGGCGATCCGTCGATGGCTCCAGTTCGATCCGCCAAATGCACGGATGCGACCGGCGGCAAGGTGTTCGTTCAGCACCTCGACAATCGGACCAACCGGAACCGACGGATCATCGCGGTGGAGCAGATAGAGATCGATGTAGTCGAACTTGAAGCGCGCCAGTGAGTCGAACAGGTCGGCGGTAATGTCAAAAGGGGTGACACGTTTGCGGTCGGCGTTATGGTGCGCGCCCTTGCCGATGATCACCACCTGATCGCGAATGCCGCGTTCGTTCACCCAGCGTCCCATTGCTCGCTCATTGTCCCCCTGCCCATACACGTGCGCCGTATCGAATGTGTTGCATCCCATGGCGAAAATCGCATCGAGCAGGCGAAAACTCCCTTCCAGATCGCGCGTCGAAATCATCACTGATCCCTGGACCAGACGCGAGACCGGTTTATCGATGCCGGGGACATGGCCGTACTGCATTGTCGTGCTCCTCATTCCATTGGATACGTCAGACCCCACTGCGTCCGAATGGCATCCATCGTGCGCATAATGCTGAGGGTTTCGTCAAGCGGCATTACCGGGCTTTCGGTGAGACCGGCGCGCAGGCAGCGCATGGCTTCTATCGCTTCATACTGGTAGCCATTCCCGCTGTACGGTGCGTCGATCACCTCATCGGCACGTCCGCTGCGGCTCAACGTTATCGTTTTGGCGCGCCACCACTGCGGATGGATGCGGATCATGCCGTCCGTGCCTATGATCGTCGTCTCGTGCGGCGTCTCGGTGCGAATGGCGCTCCATAGCACCGCCATCCGTCCGCTGCTGTAGCCGAGGATCATCGCTGCCTCCTCGTCAACGCCGGTCACGCCAAGGTGCGCCAGGGTCGCAATCCGCTCCGGTTCGCCGCCGAAGATCATTGAGGTCAGCGACACCGGGTAGACGCCGACATCGAGCAGGCTTCCCCCGCCAAGCGCCGGGTCGAACAGGCGACTGCGCGGATCGAGGCTGGCGCGAAACCCGAAGTCGGAGGCGATCATGCGCACCTCGCCGATCGCACCGTTTGCCAGCAGTTCGCGCACCTGCACAATCGCCGGGAGGAAGCGCGTCCACATCGCTTCCATCAGAAACACGCCGCGTTCACGGGCAACAGCGATGACCTCAGCCGCCTGGCGCGCGTTGATGGTAAACGGCTTCTCGCAAAGCACCGCTTTCCCGTGGCGCAGACAGAGCAGACAGTTTTCAGCGTGCAGCGCATGCGGCGTTGCGACGTAGATAATGTCAACATCAGGATCGGCGGCGAGTTCCTCATACGAAGCATAGCGGCGCGATACGTTGAACCGGTCGCCAAACGCAGCAGCGGCATCGGCGCTGCGCGATCCGACGGCGACCAGGCGTGCGTCGTCGAGCGATTGCAACGCTTCGGCGAAAACGCCAGCAATACGCCCGGTGCTGAGAATGCCCCAGCGAATGGATGAGCCATTCATACGATGTCCTTTGTGCTCAGATGCTATGGCGGAAGAACCGGGTGGTCGAACCAGGCGCGCACCTCGCGCCCGTCAATGGTCGCAACAATCGTAATACGCCAGTCGCCCTCCATTGAATAAATTGTGCGAACTCCATATTTGCCAGGACCAAGCCGGTCGGCGATCGGCTGGTGCACGCCCATTTCCATCTGCGGCATAGTGAAGTCGAAATACACGAGCGTTGCATCAACCGGCTGATCAGCGGCATTAGTGATCGTCGCAGTGAACGAATAGTCGCGCAGCGCCACCGGTTGCGCAGGGCGTTCGAGGGCAATCGTCAGACCATCGACGATCCGCTCCTCGACGATAGTCGGCGTTGCGCTGCACGCGCTGGCAACGATGCCAGCAATCAGGAGCAGCGCTATTCGTAATAACGCCTGCCATCGAGCAGCTTTTGCGAACACGTTCTCCTGACCTTGACGAATAAACGCATACAAAGGCGCGAAGACCTGCAATCAACACGCCAGCCTTTGCGCCCTCGCTCCTTCACGTCGGCTTTCTTCACAAACCCTCTCAATAATCACACAAAGGCACAAAGGCACAGAGGTTTTGCATCATACCACATGCTCCGAAGGGCAGGCACGGGGGCCTGCCCCTACTACATCTCCGTGATTGTCGCCGGGGGCGCTTCGCCGGGCGGGTAGCGCAGCGACACCAGAAATCCGATCAGAATATGCTGAATGTTGATCAGCAAAAAGAGCGCCGACAGGCTCAACGCAATCTCGGCGGGATGCCCGTGGCGTTGCAGCATGGCGATTAACACGGCATCGCGCACCCCCACGCCAGCGAAACTGATCGGCAGCGCCTGGAGGATGGCGATCAACCCGGTGGCTGCCAGGATTTCGAGCACCGGAATATCGCCCAGCCGCAGCGCCAGATACATCAGGTAAATGCGCACAAAGGTCGAGGTCGCCGAACCAATCGTGCTGAACAGCAGCAGCGCCAGCGGAGTGAAGCGCAAACTGAGCGGCGCAAACTGGTCGCGCAGGCGCTCGAGCGCCGCGCGCATGCGCCCGCGCAGCAACGGCAATACCAGCCCCAGCGCCCACTCCCGCGGCGCACGCGCCATCAACCCCGGCGTGGCGATCAGCACCGCAGCCGCAAAGCCGATGGTCGCCAGTTGTACAACGCCGCGCGTTTCGGCGGGAAACACATCAATGAACGCCGCCAGGCTCAGCACTGCCATCACGCCCCAGATCACAAAATCAAACAGACGGTCGAGCAGAACGCTCAACAGACCAGGCGCCAGCGGCACGCCGCGCTCGCGCAAATACCAGGCTTTGATAAAATCGCCCGACTGACCGGGCGTAATGCCGCCAGCGTACAGCCCGATCATATACAGCGCCGCCAGGTAGTTCAGCGAAGGGGGCATGTACCCTTGCTCACGTACAATAATGCTCCAGCGCCACGCCTTTACCCAGACAAATACCGGCATCAGCGCCAGCGAGAGCAGCGCAGGCGCCAGATCGATGCCGACAAGCGCGGCGCCAAGGGCGTTCAGATCGCTACGCCAAAGGAAAAAAACAAGCAGCGCAGGACCGATCAGACGTAACAGCCAGCGGAGAACAGGTTTCACAGATCGCGCCGTTGAAAACGCAGTCCGGCAATCTGCTCAGCCAGCAGACCGAACATGAATACCACAATCGCGCCGACGAACAGGCCCACCGACGAGTTCGGCACGCGGAAGCGTCCGACATCGGTGATGAAATAACTGATAGCGAACGACAGCAGGCTCAGGAAGAACATCGCCAGCGCCACCGGGAAGTAGACGCGCAGCGGCGCAAACATCGAGACCATGCGCAGCATGATCAGAATGTTGCGCACGCCATTCTTGAACAACTTCTGGGTGCTGCGCCCGCCCTGTCGTTTGTTCATCGCCACCGGCTCAAACCAGATATGGTAGCCCGCTTTTGCGAATGCCATTGCACTCGTCATAGGCCAGCCAAAGGTATTCGGCAGCAGGTGGAGAAACTCAAGCATCACCTCGCGTCGAAATGCGCGGAACCCCGAGGTCAGGTCTTTCATCGGAAAGCCGGAGAGGTATGTACCCAGCGCATTCAGCACACTGTTGCCGAACCAGCGCACCAGATTCTCATGGCTGTCGCGATCCGGGCGCGTGGCGATCACCATGTCGTACCGGTCGAGATGGCGCAGCAGGCGCGGAATATCGGCAGGATTGTGCTGCCCATCGGCGTCGATCACAATCACGACATCGCCGCTGGCAGCGCGGACGCCGGTGCGCACTCCCGCGCCGTTCCCGACATTGTGCGGACGACTGATAACCCGCGCTCCGGCGGCAGCCGCCTGATCCGCCGTATCATCGGTCGATGCGTCGTCCACGACGATAATTTCGGCATCGGGAAGCTGCGTCCGCACCGCGCGCACCACGCCTCCCACCCGCGGTCCTTCGTTGAAAGCCGGAATGACCACGCTGATGCTGAAGGGCCAGCGGAGTGGAACGTCGGGGGCTGTATCAGTATCGGGAATAGAGAGCGTCTCAGCAGTCATGGCTGTCGATGGTTAGTGAAGGTTGCAGGTTGAGCGCCGCCTGTTTCGGCGCCTTTCCGAAGAAC
>JANWXL010000190.1 GCA_025055265.1 Roseiflexus sp. | reverse complement strand
AACGAACGCGACTGTGTCAATCAAAGCGGCGCCGACGCGCCAGATGTATGAGCAAAGTGAGCATCGCATGGTTCTGCAACGGTATCTAACCCTCTTCTGGCGCTGGCTCTGGCTGATGCTGCTGATGACGCTGCTCGCTGGCGGCGCGGCGTACACTGTCAGCACCCGCATGACGCCGATCTATGAAGCCTCGACGACCCTGCTGATCAATCAGGCGCCAGCGAGCAGCGCTTCACCGGACTATAACGCTGTTCTGACCGCCGAGCGTCTGGCGCGCACCTACGCTGAATTGCTGGTCAAACGTCCGGTGCTTGAAGAAGTGGTGCGCGAATTGAACCTGCCGTTTACGCCGTCGGCGCTTGCCGAGCGCGTCCGCGTCCGTCCGATCCGCGACACGCAGTTGATCGTCGTGACGGTTGAAGACATCGACCCGCAGCGCGCTGCCGACATCGCCAATCGTATGGTGGCGGTCTTCAGTGAACAGAACCGCGAACTGCAATCCGAGCGCTTTGCCGAGTCGAAGCGCAGCCTGACGAGTGAGATCGCCAAACTCCAGGCGGATATTGATGCCACCCAGGATCAGCTTGCAACGCTGCGCGGGATCGACGATCCGGTGCGCCGCGCGCGCCTGGAAGAGGCGCTGGTGCAGTACCGCAGCAGTTATGCCACCGTGTTGCGCAGCCTGGAAGAGGTGCGGCTGGCGGAAGCGCAGTTGACCAATAGCGTCAATGTGGTGGAGACCGCCGCGCCTGTATACATGCCCGTGCGTCCACGGATTGCAATGAACACCGGAATGGCGGCAGTCGCCGGTCTGCTGCTGGCCATCGGCACGGCACTGCTGATCGAGTATCTGAGCGATCGAGTCAGTTCCGCCGAGGACGTGGCGACAGCAGCGCGCGTCGGCATGCTGGCGGCTATCGGGCGGATCGATGGCGCCGAGCCGTCGGACAAACTGGTGATGCTGAAAGATCCCTTTTCGCAGGTTGCTGAAGCCTACCAGATGCTGCGCGTCAAACTGGAGATAGCACGTTTCGAGAAGCCGCTGCACACCCTCCTGGTCACGAGTAGCAGCCCCGGTGAAGGGAAGAGCACAACTGCGGCGAACCTGGCGTTGGCGATTGCCCGCTCCGGCAAGCGCGTCATTCTGGTGGACACCGACCTGCGGCGTCCATCATTGCACCGGTTCTTCCGCCACGCCAATTTGCGCGGCGTCACTACGGCGCTGGTGCGCGATCCGTCAGAGAGCCTGTACAACCACATGATCGCCACCAGCCTGGAGAACCTGCTTGTCCTGCCAAGCGGACCGGTTCCTTCCGATCCGGCAGTGATGGTCAGCTCGAAGAAGATGCTCGACCTGATCGATGAACTGAAACGTATGGCGGATGTGGTGGTGTTCGACAGTCCGCCCATCCTTGCCGTTGCCGATGCGATGCCACTGGCACACGTCTGTGATGCAACGCTGCTCGTGGTGCTGTCAGGCGTCACGCGCACCAGTCAGTTGCGCCGCGCCTGCGATCAGTTGCTGCAGGCGGGGGTGGAGCCGCAGGGAGTGGTGTTGAACCGCGTGACACGGGAACAGGTCGGGTATGACCACTATTACTACTACTACGGCGGTGAGCGGAAGCGTCGCCGCCGCAGCGTGTTGAGCCGGTTGTTCAAACGCCGCCGCCGCCAGAGCGGCGTGCCGGGCACGGTCGATACCGTGGATGCTGGCGTGATTGGGATGGGGCGCAGCATATGGGATGACCGGAATGCACCAATCGATGCTGCAATGGATGGGTTCTACGGCACGCCCGCGCTAGACGTGGTTGATGGTCATCCGGTGAGCGTCAACGCTGCCATGGCAACCGGGACGGACAGTCGCTGCAATGGCACGACGCCACACCAGGAGATTGAGACAAAGTAGGGACATCCTGTGACACAGCAATCACAACCAGGTGTTGCACGCCTGACTGTCGAGACCTACGCGGTGCGACTGGCAACGCTGGGATTGATGGTGATCTCGGCAGTATTACAGGCGCGTCTGCTGGGTCCTGAAGGCAAAGGATTGGTTGCCGCCGCACTCTCGTGGTCAGCGTTGATCGGCGGGATTGCCCTGCTCGGCTCAGATAGCGCCGTTATCTACTTTGTCGCGCGTTCGGCGCGGCACACGCTGTGGATGATGCGCGCTGGCTTGATGTATGCCGTCGGCATTGCCCTGGTTGCACTCGTGCTGTCGGGCATTCAGATCGATGCCCTGATAGACAGGCGACTGATCCTCTCGGTTGCACTGTTGACACCAGTGTTCGTTCTGACGACGCTGCTTAACGCGATCTGCGTCGGTTTGAACCGCATCCGACTGGCGAACGTCATCAATGCGGTTTCTGCACTGCTGTACGTGCTGGCGCTCTCTGTCCTGCATATCGCAGGCATTGACCATGTTGAGTCGGTCATGGCGACGGTTCTGGGTGTGCAGGTCGCTGTCCTGCTTATGTTCGCGGCAGCTCTGCGCCACGCGGGACCTGCTGAATATGCGGCGCCGGATCGTGCGGCGCTGGCGCGGTACTCGTTGCAGGCATTCCGGGGCAACCTGGCAGGTCTGCTGTTTCTGCGCAGCAGCCTGATCATCATTAGCGGCACGGCGCCGATAGCCCAGGCTGGCATCTATTCCATTGCGGTTGTCTTTGCGGATGTGGCGCTGATGCTGCCCAATACGCTCATCAATATTCTGCTGCCGCGACTCGCCGGGCAGGATCCTGTATCAGTCGCACGGCGCGTCACGTCCGCAGCGCGCCATGCTTTTGCCGGAACGCTGGGGTTGGGACTGCTGCTCGGCGGCAGCGCCTTCGTGATTGTGCCTTTTGGCTTCGGCGAGGCGTTTCGTCCGGCGGCGGCGGTTGCGCTTGTGCTCTGCGTGGGCGCTGCGCTCGGCACACCCGGCATGATCCTGTCGCTTTACTTCAATGCACTCGAACAGCCAGGGACGCCAGCGACCGCCGCCTGGATCGGCTGTAGCGTTTTGATCGCCGCGTCGCTCGCGCTGACGCCGCTGTTCGGCGCGATAGGCGCTGCTATGGCGGTTGTCATTGCACGCACGACGACCACGCTGGTAATGATGGTGTATTTTTGCCGCGCCAGTCGCCTGAACTGGCGCACGTTGCTGCTGTTCCAGGCGACTGACCGGACAAGCAATGATCGAAGGATTCATGCCATCTATGAGCAGATTGTCCGCTCTCGTCGCGCCTGAATATCTTCGAGTCGGCACAGCGTTGCTGATCGGGCTGGCTGTCGCGCCGCTCGCTGGCGTGCTGACGGCGACGCAGCCGATCCTGTTGCTGATGTTGCTTGGCGCTGCGGCGTGGGCGATCCTGATGTTGCGCGGCGGCAACAGCGCTTTCTTTGTCACAGGTATGGCTGCGCCGCTGCTCTACCTGATCGATACGCGCAGCGCGCTCTTCAGTCAGACATTGCTGGCGCTGTACGGGATGACCTGCGTCCACGCGCTGTATCTGGCGGCGCAGCAGCCAGCCGCAAGGCAGTGGGATCGCTGGATGGCGGCGGTGGTCGTCGGTTGGGGGGCGGTTGTTGTCCTGGCGGAACGGATGCGCCCCGGCGAGGGATTGAGCCTGCGGTATCTGGTGATGACCGCGATCGGCATGCTTCCTTATCTTTGGTTCGCACTGACGGCGCCCAGGATAACAGTGAGTGGTCAGGCGCATGCATTGCTCGGCGGCATCGCTCTCGGCGCAACCGTTGTTGCGGGGGCGTTCCTGGTTAACTCGCGCTCGCTGAGCGAAGGACTGCAAGGGCGCGACGCCTGGATCGATACCTATACCATTATCGGCAGCCTGAAGAACTCGCTGGGGCTGCTGTGGGTCATCGGCTGGACTCTGCTGCTCGGATGGCGCGCCCGGATCGGCTGGCTGCCCAGAGCGCCGTTGCTCGCCATTCTGTTGACTGCCATCCTGTTTTCGTTCAGTCGCTCATCCTACATAGCCCTGATTGTTGCAACCCTGCTGCTCTATCGCGGGCATTCACTGAAACTGTGGATCATTGCCGGAGCGATTGGCGTCTTTGTGCTGTTTGGTTTGCCTGACGCAGTCTGGGCGCGCCTTGAAATGACCTGGTCGCCGGGGCGCGGGTTCGACCCGTCGGCGGAGACGCGCATCGAGCTGTGGGGCGCAGCGATCAACGCCTTTCTCTCGGCGCCGCTGACCGGCATCGGATGGGGAAAGTTTAGCGAGTATCTGGTACGCACCGGGCAGGCGCCGATCGCTGCTGGATCAGCGGTGTACGACCTGGGCTTTGCCCATAACTACTTCCTGAGCGCCTTTGCGATGCTCGGCATTGGCGGAGGCGCGTTGAGCCTCGCTCTGTTTTGGGCGGCGTGGCGGCGCGTGCGTAATCTTGCGGCGCGTCAGAGCCATCTGGCGCATGTCGTCCGTGCCGTGATCCTGGCAATGCTGGTGTCGTCACTGTTCGGCGAACCGCTTTTCGATCCGATCCTTGCGTTCGTGTTTCTGCTGATTCTGGCTTGCCTCGTCGCTCAGGAAGGTGAACGATAGATGTCACAATCGCTGCGCATTGTCCATATCGTCGGAAGCGCCTTCGCTGGCGGTTGGGCGTTCCATCCGCTCTGTCGGTTGCGCGATGCCGGACACAGGGTGCATCTGATCTGCCCGGAGGACGGTCTGTTGCCGGAACGGGCGCGCACCGCTGGCATTCCGACGCAGGTCATTCCGTTTCCGCGCCGCATCCGGCACGTGCATACCGCAGCGGCGTATGTGGCGCGGGTGGCGGCCTGGCTGCGCCGGGAGCGGATTGATGTGGTGCATAACCATCTGGCGCCAGCCAACGTGTGGGGGCGCCTGGCAGCCTATGCGGCAGGCGTTCCGGTGCGCCTGACGCAGTGGCCTGGTCCGCTGCCGCTCGAAATTCCTGCATCGCGCCGGATCGAAATGGCGCTGGCGCGCCTCGATAGCGCCATTATCGCGTCAAGCACCGCCACGCAGCGCATCTATGAAGCGCGCGGCGTTATGCGCGGTCGGATACGCCTGATCTACTACGGTTTTCCGTTCGAGCCGTTCAATCCGGCAATCGATGGCAGCCCGATCCGGCATGAATTCGGCATCGCGCCCGATGCGCCGCTGGTCACAATGATCGCATATTTGTACTCGCCGCTGAAGGAACGCTCCCTGCGGGGGCTGAACGTCTTTGGCGGCCTCGGGCTGAAAGGTCACGAAATCCTGATTGCAGCGGCAGCGCGCGTGCGCGAGGCAAATCCCGACGTGCGCTTCCTGATTGTCGGTGATGCGCTGGTCCCCGGCGAGGCAGAACAGTACAAACGCCGGTTGCATCAGATGGTCGCCGATCTGGGGTTGCAGCAGACAGTTATCTTCGCTGGCAAACGTACCGACATTCCGGCGATTCTGGCGGCGAGCGATGTAGCAGCGGTTCCATCGCTCTCAGAGAACGTTGGCGGCGCAGTCGAGCCGCTGCTCATGGAGCGACCGGTGGTTGCCAGCGCGGTCGGCGGGTTGCCCGATGTGGTGCGCGACGGCGAAACTGGCTACCTCGTGCCGCCGCGCGACCCGGAGGCGCTGGCGCAGGCGTTACTCCGCATCCTGTCGCTGTCTCCGGTTGCCCGTCGTGAGATGGGGCGCAAAGGGCGCGCCATTGTGCAGGAACTGTTTGATCTGCGCACTACCGTGCGGCAGACCGAGCAACTGTACTACGACATCCTGAATGCTCAGGGAATGAGAGGTCTGCGATGGGCGCGTCGCTGACTATTATGTATGTGACTGGCTATGGCGCCCACGAATGGGCATTGCACACGCCAAGGTTTCTGGCGCATCGCGGTCATCGAGTGATGATGGCGTGCCCTTCCGATTCGCCGATGGCGCGGCTGGTGCACACTGTAGGTATGAACGTCCAGATCTGGCAGGCGCCGCGCCGCCTGAAGGACGTGCGCCGTGTGGTCGATGCCATCGGGGCGCTCTATCGGCTGTTTCGCCAGCACAACCCCGATGTGGTCGTGTATTACGCGCTGCCGATCAGCCTGTGGGCACGGTTGGCGGCGCGGCTGGCAGGTGTTCCGGTGCGTCTGTTCAAGCCGCCGAGCCTGTGGGACCTGGAATTGGGTCCCTATCGACTGGCGGAGTATGGCACAGCCTGGATGGATAGCGCGATTCTGGCATCGAGTCGGGCGCTGGTGCGCTATTACCGGCGCGCGCCAATCGCGCGCAGCGCCGTGATTCTGAGTTACTACGGCTTTCCGCTCGACCGTTTCAATCCGTCGCTGGATGGTGCAGCGGTGCGTCAGGAGTTTGGCATTGCGCCCACTGCGCCCGTCGTCACGACCGTCGCGCATCTGATCCCGCCGATCCGTCGCTTCGATCCGCACTACGGCATCAAAGGGCACGAAGTGCTGATCCGCGCAGCGCGCGATGTTGTGGCGCGCATGCCATCCGTGCGCTTCCTGATCGTTGGCGCCGAACCCGAAGGCGTTGCGCATGGCGTTTACGAGGCGTCTTTGAAGCAACTCGCGCGCATGCATGGGGTTGACCGCCATGTCATCTTCGCTGGCAGGCGCACCGACATTCCGGCGATCCTGGCGGCGAGCGATGTGGCGGCGGTTCCGTCGCTTTCAGAGAACGTCGGCGGCGCGGTCGAGCCGTTGCTGATGGAACGACCGGTGGTTGCCAGCGCCGTTGGCGGGTTGCCTGACGTGGTGCGCGACGGCGAAACCGGGTATCTCGTGCCGCCGCGCGATCCAGGGGCGCTGGCGGATGCGTTGCTGCACCTGCTGTCGCTTCCTCCCGCTGCCCGCCACGCGATGGGGCGGAGAGGGCGCGCGATTGTGCGGGATCTCTTCGATATCGAGCGGGTGGCGCTCGCTGAAGAACGCATCTTTTATCGTCTACGGGGCGAACCGTTATGTGCGACCTCAGCATCGTGATTGTCAACTGGAATACCCGCAACCTGTTGCGCGCCTGTCTTGCATCGCTGCACGAGGCGGCGCGCCGGACTGTCTGTGAGATTATCGTGGTTGATAACGCCTCAACCGATGGCAGCGCGGAGATGGTTCGCGCCACATTTCCGCGTGTGCACCTGATGGCGCTGCCGGAGAACGTTGGCTTTGCTCGCGCCAACAACCTTGGATTCGCTCGTGCGCAGGGGCGCTATTTCCTGCTGTTGAATCCCGACACCTGGTTGCCGCCCGGCGCGCTGGACGAGATGACGGCGCTGATGGATCAGATGCCGGATGTTGGCATCCTCGGTCCAAGATTGTTGAATGCCGACGGCAGTCTGCAGCCGTCGTGCAGCCGGTTTCCAACGCCATTCAACATTGCACTGGACTGCTGGGGCATCAGCCGGATCGCGCCGCGCAACCGCGCGCTGGCGCGCTTCAAGATGACCTGGTGGGCGCACGATGAGGCGCGCGATGTCGATCAACCGTCAGGCGCATGCCTGCTGGTGCGCCGCGATGCCTGGCATGATGCCGGTCCGCTCGATGAGCGCTTCTTTATGTACTTCGAGGAAGTGGACCTGTGCTGGCGCGTGCGCCAGGCTGGCTGGCGGATCCGTTTCACGCCGACGCCGCAGATCACCCACTATGGCGGTCAGAGTTCGCTGCAGAACCTCGATGCGCGCATCGTGCAGCGGTACGCCAGTCTGGTGTCGTTCTTTCGCAAACATTACGGACCGCTGACGACTGCGGCGCTCTGTGCTGCGATTGCGCCAGCGATGCTGGCGCGTGCGCTGCTGGCATCTGCGCGCGCGGCGCTGGCGAGGCAACGGCGGCAGTGGGAGTACGCCGCGCAATACTGGCGCGTTGCAGCATTCCTGTGCGATTCGATGATTGCCCGATGAAGAACTATGAATGTGCTCTTTCTCACGCGCTACAGTCAACGCGGCGGCAGCAGCCGCTATATGGTGCATCAGTATCTGCCCGCGTATGCACAGGCAGGCATCGCCTGCACCGTCGAGCCGCTGTTCGACGACCGGTACTTCGAGTTTGGCGTGCTCGACCGTCCGACGGGGTTTGGCGACATTGCGCGCCATGGGCTGTACTTTGCCCGTCGTGTTGCGCGGCGGTTGCAGGTGTTGCTCAACGCGCACCGCTACGATCTGGTGGTGTTTGAAAAAGAATTGTTCCCCTATCTGCCGGACGGCTTTGAGGAATGGCTGCGGCGACGCGGCGTGAAGCATGTTGTGCTGTTCGACGATGCAACGCATGTCTACTATCAGCGCCACCCCTTTCCGCTGGTGCGCTGGCTGTGTCGCGGCAAGATTGAGCGCATCGTGCGCAACGCCACGCATGTGATCGTCTGGAATGAGCATCTGGCAGGGTACATGCGCCGCCTGAACCCGCGCGTGTCGGTGGTCAACAGCGGCGTGGACATCACCCGCTACCCGCCGAAGGATTATCGCGCACCCCGCGCCTCGGAGCGGCTGGTCATCGGCTGGATCGGCACGCCAAACGGCTTTCCCTACCTCCAATCGCTGGAACCGGTCTTTGGCGAACTGGCGCGGCACTACCCGCTTGAACTGCATGTTATCAGTGCGGCTCCCTACGCCAGCGCGCACATGCCGGTGATCAACCGCACCTGGAGTCTGGCGACCGAAGTGCAGCATCTTCATGCCTTCGACATCGGGGTAATGCCGCTGCCGGACGATGAATGGACCCGCGGCAAGAGCGGCGTGAAGGCTGTGCAGTATATGGCAGTCGGCGTTCCGGCAGTGTGTTCGCCGGTCGGCGTGGCGCGCCAGTTGATTGTGCACAACGTCAACGGCTTGCTGGCGGACAACCCGATCGCGTGGCGCTGCGCGCTGGCGCGGCTGCTCGACGACTCGGCGCTGCGTGAGCGCCTGGGCATGGCGGGGCGCGTAACAGTGGCGCAGTCCTATTCCATTCAATCGGTCGCTCCACGCCTGGCAAACATTCTGTTGCGGGTGGGACAGAGCGCATAGAAGGGATGTTCGATGACTGTGCGAGTCGCACATGTGACAACTATCGACCAATCGCTGCGCTATCTGCTGCTCAATCAACTGCGCAGCATCGCTGACGCCGGGTATCAGGTGACGGGAGTTTCAGCGCCAGGACCGGATGTTCCGGTTATCGAAGCGCACGGTATTCGCCATATTGCCGTTCCGCTCACGCGGCGGCTGACGCCGCTCGCCGACCTGCGCGCGCTGCTGCGCCTGTACTGCGTGTTTCGCCGCGAACGCTTCACGATTGTGCATACTCACACCCCCAAACCTGGACTGTTGGGACAACTGGCGGCGCGTATGGCTGGGACGCCGGTGGTGATCAATACCATCCATGGCTTTTATTTTCACGAACACATGCCGCCTGCACAGCAACGCTTCTATATCACGATGGAGCGCATTGCGGCGCGTTGCTCCGATCTCATTCTCTCGCAGAGCGGCGAAGACCTCGACACTGCAGTGCGTCTGGGCATCTGCCCGCCAGAGCGGATTCAATTGCTCGGCAATGGCATCGATATCCGGCGTTTCGACCGGCACCGGATCGATCCGACGCACCTGTCGCATCTGCGGCGCGATCTTGGACTGCCACCGGACACGCCGGTCGTCGGCTTCGTCGGTCGTCTGGTTGCGACGAAAGGGGTGCTCGAACTGGCGCGCGCCATGCGACGGGTGCGGGAACGCTTCGGTCCGGTCACACTCCTGGTCGTTGGCGGCGTTGACCGGGAAAAGGCGGATGCGCTCACTCCCGACGATATTCAGGCGGCAGCGGGAACAGCAACATGCGTCTTTGCTGGCGTTCGCCACGATATGCCCGAAATGTACGCCCTGATGGACGTTTTTGCGCTGCCATCGTATCGGGAAGGATTTCCGCGCTCGGCGATGGAAGCATCGGCTATGGGAGTTCCATGTGTCGTGACCAATGTGCGCGGATGTCGTGAGGCGGTCGAACATGGGCGAAACGGACTCCTGACGCCGCTGCGCGATGTCGATGCCCTGGCGGACGCCCTGGCGCGCCTGTTGCAGGACGCCGATCTGCGCGCCGCCATGGGATCAGCCGGGCGCAGCGTGGCGTGCGAGCGCTTCGATGAGCAGCAGGTGTTTCAACGGGTGATCGGCGCCTACCGGCGTTTATTGCGCGAGAAAGGACTTTCGGCGCCGGAGAGCGTGGCGATGCCCGCAACCAGCAGAGCGTGACGCCATGTACCGTCGTTATCTGAAGCGCGTCTTTGACATTTGCGTTGCGAGCGTGGCGCTCATCGCACTTGCGCCATTGCTGCTGGTCATTGCAGCACTGGTGCGCCTGTCGCTCGGAACGCCGGTGATCTTTCGTCAGCAGCGCCCCGGATTGCACGGAAAACCGTTCATGCTGCTGAAGTTCCGCAGCATGACCGACGCACGCGACGCTCAGGGCAACCTGCTGCCGGACGATCAGCGGCTGACGCGGTTCGGACGCTTTTTGCGCAGCAGCAGTCTCGATGAACTGCCGGAATTGATCAATGTCATCCGCAGCGAGATGAGCCTGGTGGGACCGCGCCCGTTGCTGATGGAGTATCTGGATCGCTATACCCCGGAACAGATGCGGCGGCACGCGGTGCGCCCCGGCATCACCGGATGGGCGCAGGTCAACGGGCGCAATGCGATCAACTGGGAGCAAAAGTTTGCGCTGGATGTCTGGTATGTCGATCATCTCTCGTTCTGGCTCGATCTCCGTATTCTGGCGCTGACCGTGTGGCGGGTGG
>JANWXL010000440.1 GCA_025055265.1 Roseiflexus sp. | reverse complement strand
TCCTGAACGGGTGGAACGGTTGATTGCACTGAACATGCCGCATCCGGCGCGCTTCTACGAGGAACTGCGATGCAACCCGGAGCAACGGCGGCGCTCGCGCTACATCCTCTTCTTCCAGATCCCCTGGCTCCCCGAGATATTCCTGAGCGCCCGCAGCGGCGCGGCGTTCGACCGCATCTTCCGCTCGACGCCGATTGACCGGACGGTGTTCGATAAAGAAACGATCCGGTGCTACAAACAGGCAATTGCGCGTCCCGGCGCGCTGACCGCCGCGCTAAACTACTACCGCGCGATCGGTCGCCACGGCGCCGGGGATCTCTTCCGCGGCACAGGGATGCGAGTCCACGTGCCGACGCTTCTGATCTGGGGTGAGCAAGACGTGGCGTTCGCCCCGGACGTGGTGCGCGGTACGGAGCGGTTTGTCGCCGATCTGCGCATATGTCGCCTTCCCCATGCCTCGCACTGGGTGCAGCAGGTGGCGCCGGATGAGGTCAATGCTGCAATGAAGACGTTTCTGGAGGCATAAATGGCTATCGTATACCGCCGCATTGAAACGCACGAGGAATACCGCGCCGTTGAGGACCTTCAGGCGCAGGTGTGGGGCAGCGATGCGCGCGATGTCGTCCCGCTCCATCTTCTGTTGACCGCCAGCAAGAATGGCGGTCTGACGCTCGGCGCGTTCGATACGGACCTGACGCCGCCGGACGATCTGATCGGCTTTGTGTTCGGGTTCGTTGGTCTCACGCCGACCGGTCAGGTAAAGCATTGCTCGCATATGCTCGGCGTGCTGCCGCAGTGCCGCGATCGCGGGATCGGCGAGGAACTCAAGCGTCGTCAACGCGACTATGCGCTGGCGCAGGGCATCACGCTCATGACCTGGACCTTCGATCCGCTCCAGAGCCGCAATGCGCGTCTCAACATTCGGAAACTTGGCGCGGTTTGTTGCACGTATGCGCGCAACCTTTACGGAACGATGAGCGACCGGTTGAACGCGGGCGTTCCCAGCGATCGCTTCGAGGTCGAGTGGCATCTGGCGTCGCGCCATGTTGAGCGGCGGCTGGCGCGCGCTGAACCGGCGTCGTCCCTCGCCACGCTCATGGCTCAGGGAGTTCCGGTGCTGAATGAAGCGCCTCCTGGCGCAGCCGCCGATGCCCCGGCGAGCGTCTGTCGCGCGCTGTCCGGCGACCGCGTTCTGATCCGCTTCCCGACCGACATTCAGGCGATTAAGCAAACGCGCCCGGCTGAGGCGCTGACCTGGCGCATGCAATTGCGCGAACTGTGCGAAGCCGCCTTTGCCAGCGGGTATACTGTGGTCGATGTTCTTTCCGAGGGTGCGTGCAGTTACTACCTGCTACACTGGAACTGGAGCATTTCATGAAGATCGAGTCAATCACCCTGCACCATATCGACATGCCGCTGGTCGCGCCTTTTGAAACCAGTTTCGGGCGCGAAACGCACCGTCCCTGCATTCTGGTCGAGATGCACGCCGACGGGTTGACCGGCTGGGGCGAATGCGTCGCCGGCGCGGGTCCCTGGTATGCGTATGAAACGATTGGAACCGCCTGGCACATCATCAGCGAATTCCTGGCGCCGATGATCGTCGGGCAGGAGATCGACGAGCCGGCGGGGATCGTCGAACGCTTCGCGCCGGTGCGCGGACACCCGATGGCGCGCGCCGCCGTCGAAGCTGCGTTCTGGGATCTCTACGCGCAGGCGCGCGGCGTCTCACTGGCGCGACTCATTGGCGCCACCCGCAATCGCGTGGCGGTTGGGGTGAGCGTCGGCATTGAACCGACGCTCGAGGCGCAACTGGCGAGCATCGAACGGTTCGTCGCCGCCGGGTATGCGCGCATCAAATTGAAAATCAAGCCGGGATGGGACGTTGCCGTGGTGCGCGCAGTGCGCGAACGCTGGCCCGACATTGCGCTGCAGGTGGACGCCAACTCAGCCTACACGCTGGACGACGCGCCGATTTTCCGCGAACTGGACGAGGTGAACCTGTTGCTCATCGAGCAGCCGCTCCACCACGACGACATTGTGGACCACGCGCGGTTGCAGGCGCAGATCCGCACCCCGATCTGCCTGGACGAAAGCATTCACTCGCCGGATCACGCGCGTTGGGCGCTCGACATCGACGCCTGCCG
>JANWXL010000436.1 GCA_025055265.1 Roseiflexus sp. | reverse complement strand
CGATTCAGTTGTGAAGGTGCCGAGAGCGGGCGACAAAAAACCAGGCGGTCGCGCCGGGGGGCTGGACCGGCCTGGCGACAGCGGGTGGTCGGCCCCTGTCGCATCCTCCCTTGTCGCTAGCCGCTCACCTCGTGCGTCTCTCCAATGATCGAGACGTATATTTCAGCACAGAAAAGTATACTACGCAGCCTTGAACTTGTCAAGTCTGCTCGATTTGTCTTGCTTGACACCGCCACACCGTGGCGCTTGTGACGGGCAATACTATAGCACGATATTAAGAGTGTGTCAAGTCATGGCGGTGGTGCGCAGGGAATTCTGTAGATCAGGATTCGCACGAATTGCGTGCGGATCCGCGTGAGCTCAGTTGCATCCATGCGAATGCCGCGTTCCCTCTGACGCCTGTCGGTCTCTCGATACCCGTCGTCGACGCTAGATATCGGCTATAATGCATAGAGTTCCCACAACTTTCGCTCTGGGCGCCGCCCGCAACGAGCGCGCCATAAGATGGGTTTCGATCCATGGAAGCAACTCTATCGCATACGCTCCCTAATGGCATGCTTGTTCTCCTGCGTGAGGCGCGGAGCGCTCCGCTTGCAACGAGTTGGCTCTGGTATCGTGTCGGCGCACGTCATGAGTCACCAGGAGTCACCGGTGTGTCGCACTGGGTGGAGCATATGCTCTTCAAGGGGACGCCGCGCCTTCCCGGACGCGATCTCGACCGCCTGATTGCACGCAATGGCGGGACGTTCAACGGCTTTACGGCACACGATTTTACTGCCTTCTTTGAAACATTGCCTGCTGACCGGATTGATCTTGCGCTTCAGATCGAGTCCGATCGGATGATTAATGCACTGTTTGATGAAGAAGAGGTCGAGCATGAGCGCACGGTCATTCTGGCAGAGCGCGAGGGTCACGAAAATGACCCTGAGTGGTGGCTCAACGAAGCGGTCATGACCACTGCGTTTCAGGTCCATCCGTACCGCAACGAGGTAATCGGTTCACGTGACGATTTGCTGGCGCTGACGCGCGACCAACTTGTCTCATATTACCGGACGTTCTACCGTCCGAATAATGCGGTCCTCGTGATGGTCGGCGATTTTGATGCGCCCGCGCTAATGAACCGCGTCGAACACTATTTCGGCGACCTGCCGGCCGGACCGCCGCCGCCGTCTGTTTCATGGCGCGAACCAGAGCAGCAGGAGGAACGTCGTGTCGTAGTCCGTCGACCAGGACCGGCGCAATATGTGCATATTGCGTATCACGCAGTTGATTGCCGCAGTCCTGATTTCGCGCCGCTGCTGGTGCTTGATGCGGTGCTTTCAGGCGCCAAATCGCCTGCATTCGGCGGCGGTGCGCAGACAAACCGGAGCGCTCGGCTGTATCGTGCGCTGGTTGAGACACGCCTCGCTGCGTCCGCTTCCAGCAGTTTCCGACCTGCCCGTGATCCACATCTGTTCGAGTTTCACGCTACGGTGCAGGAAGGACATACTGCAGAGGAAGTGGAGCGTGCACTGCTGGCCGAAATTGCCACGCTCCAGGAAAGCGGTCCCCGACCTGACGAGATGACGAAGGTGGTCAAACAGATGCGCGCGCAGATCGCGTATGCGCAGGAGAGCGTCACGAACCAGGCGCTGATGCTTGGAATGTGGGAGATGCTTGACCGCTATACCCGCGCCGATACGCTGCTCGATGAGATTGCGGCGGTTCAGGCGGAGGATGTGCGACGTGTCGCTCAGACATATCTGACAGAGCGTCGGAGAACCGTCGGATATTTTATTCCGCTCTAGCATGCTCCAGAATGGTGTGCTTATGACTATGTTTCCTTCCAATCGCGCCAGCACGATTGCTACCGCGGTCCGCCACACGCTGCCGAATGGCTTGGTGGCGCTGGTGCAGCGCAATCCGACAGCGCCGACGGTCAGCGTCTACGGTGAGGTACGCATTGGCGCGGTTCACGAACCTGCGGAAAAAAACGGTCTGGCTGCGTTTACGGGTGCAGCGTTGATCCGCGGCACCCAGCGACGCAGTTTTCAAGAGATTGTTGCCGTCACCGAAGCGGTTGGCGCAAGCGTCAACGCTGGCGGCGGTCTGCATTCGACCGGCTTTGCCGGACGGTCGTTGAGCGAGGATGTGGCGCTGATCCTCGACATTCTGGCGGATATGCTGCGCGCACCTGCCTTTCCTGACGAAGAAATCGAGCGTTTGCGCGGCCAGTTCCTGATGATGCTGCGCGAGAACGAGCAGGACACCTCGGTACGCGCCTCGCGCGCGCTACGGTCGCTGATGTTTCCGCCGACCCACCCCTATAGCCGCCTCAGCAGCGGCACAGTTGATACGATCTCAGCGTTGACGCGCGATGATCTGGTACGCTTCCACGCACTGTATCATCCGGCAGCTACGACTATTGCTGTGGTCGGCGACGTGGAACCTGCTGCGATTCTGGATCGCATTGAGCGATTCTTCGGCGACTGGCGCGTGCCTGGCACGCCGCTGCACGTGACGCTGCCCGACCCGCAGCCGCTGCCCGACCGTCCACGCGTCCACGTTCCGCTCGAAGGAAAGAGCCAGACAGATATTATCTGGGCAGTGCACGGGCTTGACCGCCGCTCGCCGGATTACTACGCTGCGAGTGTCGCAAATATGATCCTAGGACGGATCGGAATCGGCGGACGCCTTGGTGAGCGGGTGCGCGAAGAACAGGGACTTGCCTATTACTGTGGCAGCAGCCTTGACGCTGACCTCGGCGCGGGTCCGTGGGCGGCGATGGCCGGAGTAAACCCGGCGCATGTCGAGCGGGCCATTGATGCCATCATCCGCGAAATCAAACAGTTCGCCGCTGAAGGACCAACAGACCAAGAACTAGCCGATGCGCACGACTTTATGACCGGCAGCCTGGCGATCAGTCTCGAAACCAATGACAGCATCGCCGGTACGCTCATTGGTATTGAGCGGTATCAGCTCGGCCTTGATTATGTCGAGCGCTACCCATCGATTATCCGCAGCATTGATCGAGACCAGGTCATCGATGTAGCGCGTCGCTACCTGGCAACCGACGATTATGCAGTCGTGACTGCCGGACCGGCGATGGGGGAGGCGTAATATCATTTCGCTATGAGCATAGTGCATGAACCGCGTCCACCAAATACGCAGCGCCAGTGAGCGATTGCACGGTTGGGTCATCATAAGCGTCGAGCAATCTGGTCACCGCTGCTTGCAAAGCGGCGAGATCGGCGAACTCCCGCCACGCTAGCTCGTCCTTCAGATCGCGCCACACGCGCTCTATCGGGTTCAGTTCCGGACAATACGGCGGGAGAAACACCAGCCGCACGTTCTCTGGAATCGTCAGTCGCCGTGCAGTATGCGCGCCGCTCGTGTCGAGCACCAGGATGTTCAGACTCGCGGCAAACGCCTGACTGAAGGCGTCGAGAAAGCGTTGAAACTGGTCGGCATTCAGGGCGGGACTCTCCAGAAAGAACCGCTCGCCGCTGGTCGGCGCCACCGCGCCATAGAGGTAAAATGATTGGAAGACATGCTGGATGATGCCGACCGGCTGCACGCCCCGCGCGGTCAAGCGCCGCCGCCGGATGGTCAGCAGACCGAAGCGGCGTTCATCCTGGCTGAAGACCCGGATGGGGCGCGGATCGCCTGCGGGGATGGCGGCGGCGAGGCGCCTGCCGCAATCGCGCCGAAAGGCGGTCAGCGCGTCAGGGTTTTTTTTGATGGCTCGGACGCGGAACTTTGAGTTTGGCCGTGAAGCGCGTTCGGACGATGGTGTACAGCGTCTTGTACTTGATGTCAATCTGATGGGTGTCGCGCAGCCACTGGCGCAGGGCTTCGGAGGAGGCGAAGCCCACGGGTTGGTGCAGCGCCTGTTCCACCGCCGCCAGCGCCACGGGCGAGAGCGAGAGCGGTTTGCCGGGAGCAGTGCGGATGGCCAGCAAGGCCGCCAGACCGCCCGCGGCGTACAACGCGAGCCAGCGCCCGACGGTATTGCGA
>JANWXL010000431.1 GCA_025055265.1 Roseiflexus sp. | reverse complement strand
ATCGACCATTATACCGCACTGGCACACCGATGACTAGCCAGAAAAGACGATTTCGCGCTTTGCGAATGAATATACAGCAAACGCCAGAAGCCCGATCACCAGAAACAACTGCGCCACAGGAACAACTGCCGATGCGCCGCTATAATCCCGACTGACCGAGATTGCAAAACCGGTGAAAGCGGGCAGCAGCGGCGTGCTCAGGATTGTGCGCATCACATCCAGCGCAATGGCGACCGACTCCGGCAACGATGACAGAGTAGCGCCGCCGATCAGGCTCCCAGAGAATGCCAGCGCCACCAGCGCCAGCACTGCGAGACGCCACGGCGCAGGCAGCACAATCGGAGTGAGCAGCGTCAAAAACGCCGCCAGCATCGCCAGGTTCAGCAGTAGCGGGATTGTGCCCAGCGCCCAACCGGTGAAGTCGAGGTTTCTTATCGGGTTGGTGAGCGCAACCAGCAAGCAGATGGCGCCGTACACTGCCCACGACACTGCCAACACTGCAAAGTACAGCCCCAGCAGGTACGGACCGCGCCCCAAACGTCGCGCCAGCGTTACGTACCCTGCCGAACGGTCGCCAAGCGCAAGAATGGACGAGCCAGTGTAGACTGTCAACCCCAACATGAAGAGGCCGACCGTTGAGAAAAAGTATTCCGGCGTCATTGGCGTCGTCCAGCGGCGAAAGAACAGATAGTATGCTACAGCGGTCGCCGCCAGCTCGACGATAATCCTCCCGGAACGCAGATACTCATCCAGGGTGAAGACAGCAAACCAGAATGTGCGCATCAGAGCGTTCATAGATGTTTGGATTGCTGGTCCTCGAGCCTCCGTTGTTCTTCATGACGTAGCAGCTCGCGCAGCAACGTATCTCCTGGGCCCGACGGACCGGGGGGCGGCGCTTCGGATGATCCATCGCGCTGTGTATCGCCGCGCACTGCCTCAAGATAGAACTCTTCAATGGGATGGCGTTGAGGCGCAAGAGCCGTGATTGTGACGCCATGATCAAGGAGCAGACGCATGACCTGCGCCTGCAATTCTGGTGTGTTCGGATTCAGTACAACCTCACGCCGATTGCACTGCACGGCAGACGAAAGTGCAGCCAGAGCGGACTCCGTTGCTGGCGGCAGGTCTGCTACGGTAATAACAATGCTGCGCGCTGGCCGCTGGAGTGTGCACGTTTCCGCTTCTGCGACGATGCGCCCGCCATGCAGGATGCCGATGCGATCGCACAGCAGATCCGCTTCATCGAGGAAGTGCGTCGTCATGAGGATCGTACAGCCACGCTGTCGCACAGCAGCGATCAGCTCAATGATGTCGCGCTGGCTTTCTGGATCGAGTCCTGCTGTCGGCTCGTCAATGAGCAACAGTTCCGGCTCAGCCAGCAACGCCTGTGCAAGCCCGACGCGTTGCAGCATCCCGCGTGAGAGTGCGCTCATCGGCCGATCAGCGACGCCGGACAAGCCAAACGCACTGATCTCGGAATTGACTCGCCGACGCAACGCTGCGCCGGAAAGACCGCTGAATCGCCCCAGATACCACAAATACTCGCGCACTGTATAGCGTGTATGGTAGCGCAATCGCTCCGGTACATACCCGACGCGCCCATCAACCTGCTGCAGGTTGCCGCTCCCAAAGATGCGAATGACACCGCGATCCGGGCGAAGAAAGCCGAGCATCAGATGGATCAACGTCGTTTTGCCCGCATCGTGCGCACCGAGCACACCGTACACGATGCCCTGCGGCGCGCGCAACGACACCCCGCGCAGCACTGGTGCACCGTCGTAGGATTTGTGAACATCGTTGAGTTCGATAACGTCCATGGGAGAATCAGAAGAGCCAGGGGTTAAGGGTTAGGGGTTAAGGGTTATGTTTAACGTTTTCATTGATCTCATTGTTCTAACCCCTAACCCCTAACCCCTAACCCCTAACCCCTAACCCCTCGCCACCAACTCCAGATACACGCTCGCAACCAGTGCGACCGGCAACAGGCGCCAGAGACACCACCGCACAGTCGTATGCAGCGTCAGGCGCGGCAGCGTTCGCTGTACCTGGCGTAATCCCGCGAGAAGTACAGCACCTATCGCAATTGCGATCATCAACGCAATGCCCGGTTGAACCACCTCCGGTCTGGGAACGACGCTGACCACGAAGAACGCCAGCATCAGCCCGGCGCGCATATGACGCGCCACGTGCGACAGCCAGCGTTCATTCTCATCGAGACCTTCCTCAGCGCCAGACGGCGAGAGACTGGTATCCGGCGCAAACGGTCCCAGACCGGCGGCGGCAGCGACTGCCACTCCACCCACGATAAACAGGACGACTCGTCCCACCGCTTCGAGCCCGGTCCATCCCGCGCCGCCCCACAGCGAAGCGCCCGCCGCCACCCAGAGCGCCAGGCGTCCAGCCGCATTCACCTGCGCTTCACGCATCACAGCGCGCGCCGCCAGCGGCGAGGGCGCCAGCAGACCGGCGAAAACCGGTGCAAGGAATGCGCCTTCAACCAACGCCCACAGCACAACAGGATGCCCCACCCAGACATCATTGCCCGCTGGATGCAGGGTCCAGGGCAAGGCAGCAAACGCCAGGATAACCAGCGCAATGCATGCCATCGCCGCGAACCCATCGACGCTCTGCGGTAAGCGACGCGATGCGGGCAATGTCCAGATATCAGCCCCTGTCACTGTCCGCGCGATAAGTACGCTCAGACCAAACGCCGTTGCTGCTGCCAGCACAATTGCGAGAAGAATTTCAATCATATCACGGCGTCATTCTCTTGTCGCGCTGCTCCTCATGCACCCCGGCAGCACGGCGAATAGCTTCGATAATTTGCAACGGCGCTGGCGGGCAACCATCAAGTGAGGAGTGCACCACCAGCCCGGCAGTGCTGGCGACTCCTCCTCGACCAAACGGATGCCCATCGATAGCGCAACGTCCAACGGCCAGGATCGGCGCGCGATCCCCGGAGTCGCGCATCAGCGCGACCAGCGCTGCTTTCGCGCCAGGTGTCAGTGGACCGGTGATTACCGCCACATCCGCCTCCTGTGGCGTCGCTGCCCAGGCAATATCAGCATTGTCGCTGATCGCTGCCATGATTTCCAGATCGCAGCCGCCGCATGAGCCGGTATTGAACCGATAGACCCGAATAATGCGCTTTGCCATGTGAGAACCGAGAACCAAAGATTAGGGGTTAGGGGTTAGGGGTTAAGGGTTAAGGGTTAGGTCGCTTACCCCCAACCTTACAACCTTCCCGCTTTCAATCTGCAACCTTGCCGCTTTCAACAAGCAACGTGGAATGCTAACTCTCCCCCCTGACAAACGTCAATCCACGGATGACATCAGTAATCGTTTCAAGCAATGGCTGTGGATACAGCCCAATTGCCAGGATCCCTCCCAGGAATGTCAACACAACGAGTCCGGCAATAAATGGCTCGGGCGCCAGATGACGTTTTGGCGGCAGATCGAGTTCGGTCGTTCCGAGCAACAGGGGCGTTTCAGAAATCGGTTGATCCTCCGGCGCGCCGGTCAGCCAGTCGCGGGCAATACGTGCAAGCGCCAGCATTGCCAGCAACGTTGCGCCTAGCAGCAGGATCAGCAAGAACACTCCACGGCGCGCCGCAATGTCGTACAGAAGCATTTTACTGGCAAAACCGCTTAACGGCGGCAATCCAACCAGCGCCGCGCCGCTTCCCAGAAGACCGCTTCCCGCAATTGGCCACCGCCAGAGCATGTTGCGCCGCATCGTCTTCGGTAGACGTCCGTCCGGTTGTTCCAGGAGCGCCAGCGATACCATCAACAGCGGAACTGCCAGCGCCTGATTGAGCGCCTCAAATACAGCGCCTGCCAGACCGATCGGCGACGTCGTCGCCAGCCCAAACAGGATCATGCCGGCATTATAAACCACCAGATACCCGATGATTCGTCGCGGGCAATCCTGCACCAGCGCCAGACATGATCCAACCAGCGCTGCAAGCGCTCCCAGCCACGTCAGCAGCTGCAAGCCGCGCTCATTCTCCGCCGCCAGCGCCGGAAAGAATTGGAACACGCTGATCAGAAACAGGAGCCCTGTGGTATTCAGCACCACGATGATCATTGCCGACGCCAGCGGCGAGGCGTCTTCCACCAGATCGGGCAACCAGGAGTGGAACGGTACAAGTGCGATGCGTGCGCCAAACGCCACGATCATCAGCGCCAGCACAAGACGTGGTGCGGTCTGATCTAGAGAAATGCCAGGACGGTAAACATTGATAAGGACGAATCCCATATACGCCAGCGCCCCGGCGAATGCCATCAGCACTGTATACTTGAGCGCTGAAGCGATCACCCTGGGTGCGACCAGGGTCGGCGCGCCAGTTGGAAGATCAACGATGGCGAGAACGGAAAGCAATCCGGCGCTGACCAGCAGCAGCGCAACGACAAAGGGTTCCTGCAGGAGCACGACAATCGCTGATGCCACACCGATGATAATCAGCGCGATCGAGATAAAATGCTCACCTTGCGGCAGACGTTGCGTTGCCAGAACCATCAGCGCCGTCACTGCCGGGAAGCCAGCCAGAAAGAGTCGCCCGAGCGGATCTAGATTGAGCGTGAGACCCAGCAACCGCACCGGTTGATCAACCGGCGTGAACAACACCAGCGCGAGCTGAACCATCAATGCTGCGACTGACAATCCAATGACCAGTTGCGTTTCTTTTCGGAGCAAGAAACAACTCGCGCCAAGCGCAACAGGAAAGGCTATGAGAAGCGCGTAAGACATGATCTCGCCAGAACGCGCCACTGAACGTGGCAGCGCAGATGTGACCCCATTTTATCGTTTGTACAGAGCGCTGAGATCGAGCGTTTTGAGCCGACCATACATCAAGCCGCTCAGATAGGCGATTGACAGGGACAACACGATGGTCGTCAGGCTCAACAACGCCAGTGGAAACACCTGGACCGTGCTGGCGATAGCCGTATAGACCAGATCGATGCTGCTGACGACCAGAAGCAGCCCCAGCCCGATCTTCAGCGTATCACCGGCAATCACGATTGTGAAGAGACCGGTCAACCCCAGCCAGTACCAGGCAAAATCAACAGTCTGACTGCCAATCGGGTAGAGGCGCGGCAGCGCGAGGCTTGCGAGCGCCGCCAGCACCAGCGCCCAAAACGGCACCACATACTCCGAAAGACGGAACGGCTCGCTGGCGCGCTGCCGTTGTGCGCGCCGCGCAGCCCGACGCAGTTCCGCCAGCGAAAATTCATCGAGATCTTCCAGATTGTACTCGCGCGAAAACGTGATCGCAGTAATGCCCAGAATTGCACTGGCGGCAAAACCGGTGATCACTTTGACCACAATCGTCGTACTGAGCGAGAAACCGCCGATAGTCAGATCGGGCGCGATGAACTGCTGCTGATCCAGAAACCATGCAACGCTCAGGTAATTGATAAACAATGCCGGTACGGTCAGTCGCCAGTCACGCAGCAGGAGCACGACTCCGCTGGAGACGGTCAGACTGACGATCGCCCAGTTGATGTGAATATCCAGCATTGGCTACACTGCCGCAAACACGAGGATCACGACAATCAATGCAAAGAGGACAGCAGCCAGGTAATAGCGGCGTCCGAGCACTGCCAGACCTTGCCTGATCCGCAGTGCAATGTGCGCAAGCCCGGCATGGAACGTTTCTGGAAGCGCAGGCGCTGCCAGCCACGCCAGACCAGAGAGCGCCGTGCCGATTGTATCAGGAGTCAGCACGGATGCAAGGCGTTCATCTGGCGGCGGCGCACGGCGTTCGCGAAGACGGCGCAGGACGACCGGCGCCACGATCAAGAGCAACGCTGCGCCGACTGACGCGATGGTCCCCGCGAGATCTGGAAGGTAAAGCATACTGTCTGATGGTGCAACGGACACAAGGCGCCGCGCGGCGCCTGGAATGATGCCCATCACGACCAGCAGCGCAGCGACGCCAAACGGCAACAGTTCTCCCGGATGCGCTCTTCGCAGCGAAGTTGAAGGCGCAGACGCATGCCAGAAACGCACCAGCGGCGCAACCATCGCCAGCGCCAGCAGGCTGCTTCCCGTCAGCATCAGCGGTATCGCCCAGGGCGCCGATTGTTGCACTGCATCAAACAACCAGAACCGCGACCAGAACCCCCACGTGCCAGGGATGCCGACAATAGAAGACGCTGCCAGCACGATCCCAGAGGTTGTCACGTACAACGCACTCTCAGGATGGCGACTCAACGAAGTTACATCGTCGCTGCCGCTCCTTCGCTCGAGCGCGGCGACTCCCAATCCCAGCGCCAGCGTCGAGATCAGTGCATGAACCGCCAGCGCAGGGGCAACGGCCCTGAAAGCCTCGCTGCCGCATCCGGCGCAGACGACGATCAGTGCAGCCTGGGCGCTCAACTGCGCCGCTCCTATCTGGCGCAACGAGTTCAACCATACAGCACGCGCCGCAGCAATAACGAACGCGAGTATGCCGACGATCATCAGGGCAGAGCCTCCCGCCTGACCCGGCGACGCCAGATAATCCGGCAACAGTCGCAACAATGCCACAATGCCAATGAGCGGCAGACCAAGGGGCGCCATGACACTCAGGGCGGCAGGCGCCAGGTGCGCTGCGGCGAGTGGCGCGTGCGCCGGAGGAAGACCGCATAAAACCCAGACGGATGCCAGTACGCCCGCAACTATCAGGATTGGCGACACATCCGACGCACCAGCGCGTGCGAGCAGAATTACCGCCAGGAGTGTCAATGCCGCAACACTCCCCGCCACAACCAGCACAAGCGGCGCATCTGATCCTGGCAGCGCACCGCTCGTGCGCAGCGCAACAAACCACGCAATACTCACGATCATGGGTGCAAATGTCAGCACTGGCAGCGTCGGGCTGCATGCACCAGCCGCCGCTCCGACCAGCGCGAGCAGCAATGCTGCGAACAACCCGCCGAAACCACGTAAATTGGGGGGAAGCGCCAGCGCCGATCCCAGCAAACCAAGGGCGCCGCCGCTATACGCAATCAGCGCCGTCGACCATCCCAGGGGGTCGATCACGAGCGCAATGCGCCACGATATAGCGTCCCATTCTAACCAGACGCTTTCGACAACGATCAGCGGCAATGCCTGGGTCAGACGCCCGATGATCAACAGAACCGCACCGAGGAGGAGCGTAGCGGCGGCGCCCAGACCGATCAGGCGTGAGGCGACAAAACGATCCAGTCCCAGACACAGGACAACGCTGGCCAGCGGTAGGATAAAAGCCAGAGACATCATACGCTATCGTTCGGCGCAGGCGACACAGATGGCAATCGACGCCAGAATTGCCATCACATCGTCCAGTTGCGCCCGGCTCAGCAGGGTGCGCGCCAGCAACCGATCACACTGGCGCGGCGTATCGATCTCGACGCGGGTCAGACGCAGTCCATCACTCTCGACCGTATAACGAATCGCCCCCCTGGGTCCTTCGACCATCGCGGATGACTCGCCATGCGGCAGTTCTCCTGGCAATTCAACCAGCGGGTCTTCCTCCGGGAGACGTTGAAGCGCGGTTTCAACGAGTTTGACGCTTTCATAGGCTTCGAGCAGCAGCACAAGCAATCGGGCGTGCACATCGCCGCCTTCCTGGACAATGGGTTGAAAAGCAAGCATCGCATATGCCGCATATGGCTGATCTGCCCGGACATCGCGACGAATGCCAGACGCACGCGCCATTGGACCGCGCACGCCAAACTGTTCTGCCGCTGCGCGCGGCAACGCGCCGACCTCGACGGTGCGCGCCAGCAAGAGCCGCTGATCGATCAGGCGATCAATGAAGCGGTAGAGATCGGCGCTTATCCCCGGCAGCGATGCCAGGAGATCGTTTCGGTCACCTGATGACAGATCGCGCAACAACCCGCCTGGCGCACAGAACGGCGGCGGAATGCGCCCTCCTGTGATCTGCGCCAGCATATCACGGCATTGATGGGAGAAGGTTTCAAGGTGCGCGCCGCGCTGATCCATTCCGATGGCGTGTAGTACGGCGCCAGCGGCGCGCAGGTGTGCGGAAGCCCGTTCCAGCTCAGCCGCTGCGACCCGGATCAGCGCGGCGCGCGTTCCGACATCGCGCCTGTACAGACGCTCCAGGGTCTGACAGAATGCCAGTGAGTGGGCAAAGGAACACTCGCCGCAGATCCGTGTGACCAGGTGCAGCGCATCAGGCAGGGGCAGTCGCAGAAGCCGTTCGGCGCAACCGCGCTCATTGAACCCGCTCTGATATTCGACATCAACCACACGATCGCTGGCGATGCGCAAGATGAAGCGCTGCGGACCGAGCCACGCGGGGTGGAAGGGACCCAACGCGAGAGAGTATGACACGCCTGATCTCACTTCTTTGTATCCATCGGGCGCGCATTATACCATGCGTGCACCAATGGCGCAGGGACACTGCGCTATTGGTGCATCGTTCTCTCCGTTAGAAGACGTTCGCTTACGACGCCGATGCTTCAATGCCGGGCATTGCTGGCCTTATCTCTAGAAAGACGGGCTTCAGGCGCCGAAGTTTCCAGAAACCGGCAAACATCCAGTACATGACGCCGTACTTCTTTGCCAGCGCTCGATGTCCGACTTCCTGCTCGGACGGATCGAGGATCCGCGCATGCGCTTCGACTATTTCGCCAAGCGGTTTCCCGCGAGCGTCGCTCGGCGTCAGTTGCACCCGTGGATTGGCGCGGATACGCTTTGCCTTGCCCGATGTGGCAAGCGTCACAACGTAGATCCGGTCTCCTTCCTGCGCAAACCAGACCGGCGTCGGTACGGGTTGCCCATTTTTGCGGAATGTTGTCAGATTCATATACTGATGACCGGCAAGCGGCGCGAACGGCGTGGTCGTCATTTCCTGAACTCCTCTCGCTGGCAGGGTTTGCACCTCATCTCAGTCCTACGTCACATTCACGGCATCGGTTTGCCAACGATCACGATCGTGGAACGTAAGGGCGGGTCTGAGACCCGCCCTTACGTCGTCATGAGAGGCTCACCGCCGGTGTCGGACCAGACGCCCAACTGTTTGGCAATCTCAGACCCGCCCTTACGCCGTCTACAGAGGATCACAGGTCAGAGGCAGCGAACACGACGCCCATCTTCAACTCATAACCGCACCCGATCCACTGCACCTTTGCGCCGCGGCGCGCCGCCCTAGAGATCAAGCCGCACCTTAGCCCCAAAGTTCTTCTTTTCTTTGCTGGGAAAGTACGACAGACACGCTGCATCCAGCAGATCCGCCGTCAGCAGCGGCGTTTCCATATTGTAGCGCGCAATCGAGATGAGCTGGTCAAGAATGTCGCGCGGCTGGCACATACGGAACGGACGCCCCTCGGCGCGGAACCACTTGGCCACCAGATAATCGATGCTGCGCTCATCATAGGGCACCTTGCGCGCTTTGCACATGATCTTCCAGATTTCGCGCCATTGCTCTTCGGTCGGGTCGATGATCTCGATCTTGAACTTGATGCGGCGCAGCAGGGCGTCATCGCCGAGATCTTTGGGATCGAGGTTCGTGCTGAACATGATCAACTGGTCGAAGGGGATTTGAATCTTTTGCCCCGTGACCGTATTCAGATAGTCGTAGCGCTTTTCGAGCGGCACGATCCAGCGGTTGAGCAGGTCGAACACGCGCACCTGTTGTCGCCCGAAGTCGTCGATCAGAAAGACGCCGCAGTTCGCCTTCATCTGGAACGGCGCTTCATAGATCTTCGATGTCTCGTTGTAGATCAGGTTCAATTGCTCAAGGGTCAATTCACCGCCGACGATCACCACCGGACGACTGATGCGCACCCAGCGCCGGTCATATTCGACGTCCTCGTCCCACGGACGACGCGGCGGTTCGTGGATGACGGCGTCGTAAAACTTGATAATCGCGCCGTCGGCATAGACCGTGTAGGGAATGAAAATGTCGTCGCCCATCAAATGGGTGATACGTTCAGCGATGGTCGTCTTCCCGTTGCCAGGGTAGCCGAAGAGCATCACCGACGAACCAGAGTTCACCGCCGGACCGACCATGTTCAGGATGGACTCGTCGATGACCAGACCCTCAAAAGCGTCGCGGATGTTGCGCCGGGTCACCTTCACATTGCGCACCGTCTGCGCTTTGACCGACGCGATCCAGTCTTCTAGAACGACGGGGCACGGTCCAACGTATTGCGTCTTGTCCATCGCTGCGCGCGCCGCTTCGTGCCCGCGGATCGTCAGCACGTATTCGTAGTTGATGTCGCCGTACCCACGTTGACCAATGATGTCGATCTGCTCGACGTTGCGCAGGTCGGTAATGATGGGCTCAATAATCTGGTATACAACCCCCATGGTCGCTGCAATTTCGCGCCCGGTGGCGCGCCCTTTGTTGTAGAGAATGCGCAGAAAGTGTTCCGTCAGGAACGTGCGATTGAGACCGGTTTCCTCAATCGTTTGCGGCGCCTTCGGCACGAACGAATTGTCGAGTTGCGGTCGCGCTTCCTCATCGCTCGGCGGCGGATCGCCGAGCAACCGCAGCGCCTGAACATTCTCGCCGCGCGCCCGCGCTGCGCTGATCAACCGTTCCAGGTCCGAGATGTGCATCTGAAGATGAAGCATGGCGTCGGTATCGTTCTTTGCCTGCGCCTCCTTCATGCAGGCGTAGACGGCGCGCGCCACTGTGTATTTGACGCCATCGATGTACAGATGATGGCAGTACTCGTTATTCCGCACATAGCAGTCACGCGGATGGTACTGCTGCTTCAACATTTCGTCGTAGGAACGCTGGTCGAGAAGATAGCGCATGATCTCCCTCACACTACAATACCGCTCGTCCGGAAGTCGTCTCGCTCCAGGCGCGACGACCTGCGCAACAACACTCTGAAGTATACACGCCGCCTGTAACCAATTTCTAACCGGTAAGATCCAAGAACCGAGAACTAAGAACTGAGAGGGAGGCGAAGCATAGACCAATCCGTCCACATCTGTCTCAATCCGTGTGCATCCGTGTTCCATCACAGGCTATGCTCACAGGAGAGAGCAGAAATGAGAACAGAGAACCAGAAACCGAAAAGAGAACGCAGCGAGCCCACAGCAGCGCGCCCCGCAACTTCTGGTACAATACCGAACGCTGCGCGTCGCACCCTGCAACGAGCGATCCGTCGCGCCAGAGTATGGATAACGCACACGTGATGAGTTCCGGCGGATTATTCGATGCCTGGTACTATCAGACCGGATGCGGTTCGCCGTATCAGCGCAACGACCACTGGCTCGGCATCTTCGGCAAGCTCGCTGATCGCATTATTGCTGAGATCGCGCCGCGCTCGGTGATGGATGCAGGTTGCGCGCTGGGCATGCTCGTCGAGCAATTGCGCGCCAGAGGCGTCGATGCGGAAGGAGTCGACATTTCCGAATACGCCATTGCCCAGGCCGACGAGTCTGTGCGCCCCTATGTGCGAGTCGGTTCGATCACGGAACCATTCAATCGCCGCTACGATCTGATTGTGTGCATCGAAGTGCTGGAACATATGCCGCGCGCTGATGCAGAGGCGGCGATTGCCAACATGTGCGCCTGGAGCGATGATATTCTCTTTTCTTCATCGCCGTATGACCATAGGGAAGCGACCCATCTCAACGTCCATCCGCCAGAATACTGGGCGGAACGATTCGCACGTCACGGTTTCTTCCGCGACGTCGATTTCGATGCATCGTTTATCACACCCTGGGCAGTGCGCTTCCGGCGTCGCAACGAGCCGTTTCACCGGATCGTGCGTGATTATGAGCGTCGCTTCTGGGAGCTGTGGAACGCAAACGTGCAACTTCGAGAACTGGCAATCGATCAGCGCACTCATCTGGCGCAGGCAGCCGCTGCGCGCGAGAACGCCGAGCATCTCGCCGAAGAATGTCGCGCCTACGCTCTGCGCCTCGAAGCTGAGATTGCCAGAAAGAACGAGCATATCCTGTTGCTCGAACGACTCATTCACCGTCTTGAAAACGGCCGTGTGATGCGCCTCCTGCGTCTGCTAACGGGCAGACGCCGAAACTGAAGGGTTTGGACGGCTTATGCGCCTGTTGGTTATCAGCCATGATGTGGTAGGTCAGCGGATGGCAGGTCCAGGCATCCGCGCCTGGGAACTGGCGCGGGTGTTGTCGATCCATGCCGAGGTGACGCTGCTGGCGCCGCAACCCATCGACCTGGCTGCGCCTGGAATACGCACCGGTCACTTCGCTATGGGCGATAGCGCCTCGCTGGCAGAGTTCATACGCCAGGCTAATGTTATTCTGGCAAACGGATGTCTGCTCGAGTCGCACCCGGAACTGGCAGATGTGCGACAACCTTTGATTCTGGATCTCTACGACCCGACATTGCTGGAGAACATCGAACTATTCCGCTACGCCTCGCTTCCCGAACGCCAGGATCGCACCCGACGCGACATTGATCTGCTCAACCGACAGCTCACGGCTGGCGATCTGTTCCTCTGCGCCACCGAGCGCCAACGCGATCTCTACCTCGGCGCGCTGATGGCTGCTGGACGCATTACCCCTGAGCGCGTTGACGCCGATCCGCTGCTGCACAACCTGGTCGCTGTCGTTCCATTCGGATTGCCCACCTCCCCGCCGGTGCGCACCGGTCCTGGCATCCGGGGTGTCATCCCTGGCATCGGCGATACCGATCCCATCATTCTCTGGAACAGCGGCCTGTGGGACTGGCTGGACCCGCTGACGCTCATTCGGGCGATGCCGCAGGTCATTGCCCGCGTTCCCAACGCACGACTGGTCTTCATGGCGGGCAAACATCCCGGCGGCGCAGCGCCGATGCGCATGCCCGATGCGGCGCGCACCCTGGCATCCGATCTGCGATTGCTTAACCGTAACGTCTTCTTCTATGAGACATGGATCCCATATGCTGATCGCGCCAACCCGCTCCTCGACGCAAACATTGCGGTTTCGCTCCACCGCCAGCATCTCGAAATGGCGTATGCCGCCATCCGCTCGCGGGTGCTCGATTACCTGTGGGCTGGTCTGCCATCTATCCTCAGTGATGGCGACCCGGCGGCTGCGCTGGCGCGCGAACACGGGTTTGCGCTGGTCATCCCGCCGGAGGACGAGGAAGCTGTCGCGCACGCGCTCATCACCCTGCTGACTGATGAGACGAAGCGTCACGAACTTGCCGCTCGTGCGCGCGCGCTGGCGCCTCGCTACACGTGGACCGCCGTGGCGCAGCCAATCGTTGCCTTTCTCGCTTCTGCGCCAGCAACGAAGCTGCGTTCCGCCATCCGACGCGAGAAGACCGATGCAGCGCAAACGGTGGAAACGCCGCAGCCTGATCGACGCCAGGCGCTGCAGGCGCAGCGCAACAGCGCATTGCAGGCGCTCGAGGCAACCTGGCGTCTCGACCAGTTGACCCCCCCAGCGCAGGGGTTGCCCGGCAAAGCGCGCAATTTCGTCCTGGATCGCATCGTCTGGCCCATGCTCGCGCCTCTGATCGCCCGCCAGCGCGATCACAACGCCGCCGTGATCCGCGCTGCCTATGCCGCCGCCGAGTATCAGGACCACCTCTCGAACGATCTCACCCGCATTATCGCCGCCGTCCGCCTGCTCTCCCGCCAGACGCGCGACATTGCAGAACAGATTGCTGCACTTCACGAGGCAGATCAGCACCTGCGCGCTGCACTCCACGGCGACTCGCCGCCGCCGCCGCGCACCATTCCGCCAACGGCGGTCATCGACGGCCTCGACAGCGACGGAGCAGCCCGATGAGAAGCGCGGTACTCGTGCTTACCTGGAACGGTGGCGCCGAAGCGATTGCCTGCCTGCAACGGGTGCGCCAGCTCGATCCGGCGCCGGACGTTGTTCTGGTGGTGGACAATGACTCCCATGACGGGACGCCGGATCAGATCGCTGCCCTGTTTCCCGCTTTCACCCTCATCAGAAATTCACGCAACCTGGGATTCGCTGGCGGTATGAACGTTGGAATCCGCGCATTGCTGGCGCACGATCCGCCGCCGGACATCATTGTGCTGCTCAATCAGGATACGCTGGTTGATCGGGAATGGCTTGGCGCGATAACCGTCCCATTCGCCGATCCTGATGTTGGTGCAGTGGGATGCAAAATCCGCTACCCCGATGGAACAATCCAGCACGCCGGTCTCACCCTCGACTGGCCCCTGGCGCTTTCACGCCATATCGGGAGATACGAACCGGATCGCGGGCAGTACGACGCGCCGCGCGACGTCAAGTTCATCACCTTCGCTGCTGTTGCACTGCGACGCCAGGCGCTGGAACGTGTCGGACTGTTCGATGAGGGGTACCATCCCGCCTATTTCGAGGATGCTGATCTCTGTGTGCGTCTGCGACGGGCTGGCTATCGCATTCGCTACGAGCCGCGAGCGACTCTGATCCATCGAGAAGCGACATCGCAACGGGATCACCTGGCGCACAGCGCGCTGTTTCACTACGGACGCCTCCGCTTTGTATGCAAAACATATCCCTTTGATGAGATTACCGGACCGTTCGCAGAGGCGGAACGCATCTTGATTGAACGACTGGTTCGCTTCTCCGAAGAACGCGCACTGCGTTGGGCATACGACAGAACGCTTACAACGTTGTCAGACATTCTGCGCACTCGACGCGAAATTGAACCAGATCCGCCTTCTGATGCGCTGATCAGGTTACGGACGCTGATCTTCGCATTCCTGCACACGGTGAATCAGTGCGTGAACCGGCGCCTTGTCGTGCAGGCGGAAGACATTGACCATCTAAAAGACGACCCTGTCGAGGGGTTTGCTGCGCGGTACATAGTGATTGGTCAACCGCCAGCGCGCCTGGATTGGAGCCAGTTCTGGGAGATTGATGTCGAAGTGCAGAACATCGGGAGCGTTTCCTGGCAGGCCACCGGAGCGCATCCTGTTCGACTGGGCTATTGGTGGATTGACCAGTCAGGCGCGACTCTGGCAGGCCGTCAACGGGCTGCTCTTTCCCGGTCAGTTCATCCTGGCAATAGCGATTGTTGCACGTTGCGCATCGAGCCGCCGCCTGCACCGGGCAGATGGCGCCTGCAGATCGGATTGGTTGAAGAATACATTGACAGTTTCAGCACGTATGGAGTTCAACCGCTGGACCTGGACATTGACTATGTTATCGACCCGACACCGCGTGCCATCATTCTAAGCGGCAGCGTCGCAGTTCATGATGCGCTTGGCAGCAATATCCTTGCCCAGCTTCAGACTCTTCGCGCAATGGGCTATCGCGTCCTTATCCTGGCTGAACACATCGATGAGCGATTGCCAGCAGACGTGCTGCTCTCGGTGGTAACGACCAGTCGTGAGAGGTTGCACGAGTATCCTTCAGTGTTTGAGCATGTACGGCGCTCTGTGCTGGCGATTGTTCATTACCCTGTTTACTATGCTTTGATTGAATTGATCCGCGATGTCAGTCACGCTGCGATTATTTTCGATTACCACGGCATCACCCCCCCCGAAGCCTGGGGCGTTGAGTCATTCGACTACTACAACCGCCTCGTTCGCGGCATCGCAATGCTCTCGCTGGTGCAATATGCAGATTATGCACTGGGACACAGCCGCTTTACCTGCGCTGAGTTGATTGCTACCAGCCTGATCGACCCCGAACGGGTGGTGCAGATTCCTTGCCCGATTGCTGCTCTTCCAGCACTCGCTGGCGCTCCTGATCCACAGATCGTCAGACGGTTCGATCTACACAATAAACACGTTCTTCTCTATGTCGGACGCATAGCGCGCAACAAGCGCGTCCATATGCTGATTGAGGCGCTGCCGACCATCGTCGCACGCTATCCAGAAACGCTCCTGACGCTGGTTGGCGACTATCGCCCTCCCGTCTACCAGCAGTATGTCCGCGAGGCGGAAGAGCGCGCGCGCGAGTTGGGCGTTGCGGCGCACGTGCGGTTTACCGGTCAGGTCGATGACGAGACGCTCGACCAGTTGTATCGTGCCTGCGCCGTCTTTGTGACTGCCAGCATCCACGAAGGTTTCTGCATGCCAGTCGCCGAAGCAATGGCACGCGGTCGTCCTGTTGTTGCCGCTCGTGTGACAGCGCTGCCCGAAACCGTTGGCGATGCTGGACTACTGTTCGATCCCGACGATACGGCAGATCTAGCTGATCAGATATGCCGGTTGCTCGACGAACTGCCGCCTCCTGGCGACCATTGCGATCCGCTGGCAGTCATGCGTCTCGCACCTGCCGCTGAAGACGATTTCGCCAGGCTGCGTCGCAGCAAAATCGGCATTGTGACGCCGCGCTACGGTGTTGAGATAGTGGGAGGCGCCGAGAGCGGCATCCGTGGATGGGCGGAACAACTGGCGGCTCGTGGCTACACCGTCGAGGCATTGACCACGACAACGCTTGATATGGCCGCCTGGGGAGACCATACCCCTCCTGGCGTAGAATATCTCAATGGCGTCACTGTTCGTCGGTTTAGTACGTCCAGCGTGGATGATCGACCGTTCCACGCGCTGCGACTGAAGGTTGATTGTGGCGAGCGTCCGCGCTTCGGCGAAGAAGAACGCTTCATGGAGGGCAATCTGCGAAGTTTCGATCTCGAACGCTTCATCGCTGAACACGC
>JANWXL010000389.1 GCA_025055265.1 Roseiflexus sp. | reverse complement strand
GTCCAGCCACTGCGCAATGGCGACCGCCAGGCTGGCATCGCCGAACCGGATGTTCGCCAGCAGCCAGATCACCGCCCCAGCGGGCGCAGCCGTCAGCATCGCACGCCAGAGAACGAAGATCGTCCGATCAATCAGCGAGGTGTACAGGATGCGCAGCACATTCGGGCGGCGGTAGGGCGGCAGTTCGAGCGTGAACGCCGATGCCTCGCCTCTGAGCACTGTCTTCGAGAGCATCCACGACATCAAAAAGGTGAACGCCACACCGATCAGCACGACCGCAACCACGGCGCCAGCGGCAACTAACGAAGCTGCCGCGCCGCCAAAGCCAGCAGCGACGAACACGGTCGCCAGCATGATCAGGGTTGGGAACCGCCCGTTGCACGGCACGAAATTGTTGGTCAGGATGGCAATCAATCGCTCGCGCGGCGAGTCGATCACCCGCGTCGAAATGACGCCAGCGGCATTGCAACCAAACCCCATCATCATCGTCAGCGACTGCTTACCGTGCGCGCCCGCCTTTTTGAACAGCCAGTCCAGGTTAAACGCGACGCGCGGCAGATACCCCAGGTCTTCCAGCAGTGTAAATGCTGGAAAGAAGATCGCCATTGGCGGGAGCATGACCGATACCACCCACGCCAGGCAACGATAGACGCCATCCCAGATAAACCCGGTGATCCACCACGGAACGCCCCATGCGACGAACAGGGAGCGCGCCCAATCGCCGAAACCGAAAAGCAGCGTGAAGAGCAAGTCTGAGACGACATTGGCGCCGGAAACCGTCATCCAGATGACAACGGTCAACAGCAGCAGCATGATCAGCAACCCGGTGACTGGCGCAGTCACCAGGCGATCAATGCGCTGATCCAGGTCGTACTGTCTGCTTTCCGCAGTTTTGACTGCGCGACGTGCAATCCGTTCCGCCTCCGCATAGAGTGACTGAACAATTTCGTCGCGGAAACTCGATGGCAGACGGTTGCGCAACGTCTCGGCTCTCGCAAGGACATCTTCTGGCGTCATCATCATTGCCTCCCCATAATGGCCGCCGTGACGCTCAGCCGGTCTTCCGCGGCGCGTTGCCGTGCGACAATGTCTGCCAGATCGCCGCTGCGAATCGCACGTTGCACCCGCGTATCGCCTTCGAGCAGACGGATTGCCAGCCAGCGCGCGTTCGGAATGCCTGGCGCCAGTTGTTCGATCAGCGGCGTCAGTTCCTGTATCGCCTGCTGAAAGGCTGGCGTCCCTTCGACGCGACGCGGATGGGTGATGATGCGCCCTTCGATCACATCGGCAACTGTCGAAAGCAGGGTGATGATCCCTTCTCCGCTTCGCGCCACGATAGGCACGGCGGGAACCCCCAGATCACGGCTGAGCGTGCGGGTATCGACTTCTATGCCCTTCCGACGCGCTTCATCGATCAGGTTCACCGCCACCACAACCTTATCGGTAATCTCGAGCACCTGCAATACCAGGTTCAGGTTGCGTTCGAGGGCGGTGGCATCGGTGACGACAATTGTGCAGTCAGGTTGTCCGAACAGCAGAAAATCGCGCGCCACCTCTTCATCCTGTGAGGTAGAGAGCAGCGAGTATGCGCCGGGCAGATCGACCAGTTTATACTTCACACCGTTGAACTGATAGCCGCCCTCAGCACGAGTGACCGTCTTGCCGGGCCAGTTGCCAGTGTGCTGCTTCAGTCCGGTCAGTGCATTGAAAAGCGTGGACTTGCCGGTGTTTGGATTGCCAGCAAGTGCCACTATGCGGTCGTACCTGTCCATTTTGATGCCCATCTGCTCCAGACGGGCATGTGCCGGACAGGCAGCGCATGGATTGTCAGTTGTTAGTCTGGTCATCGAAACGAACCTCCTCGCCAGTTTGAGAGAAAAGCGCCGCACATCAGTTCAGAGATCGGGGCCGGACCAGAATGCGCGACGCCTGATCCTGGCGTAAGGCGATCAACGTTCCGCGAACGCGGTAGGCGCGCGGATCGGCGAAGGCATTCTGCAATTCGGGATAGACCACAGCGCCGGGGGTCAACCCCAGGTCGAGCAAACGCCGCCGGGTAAACCCCTGCAGTGTATCATCAATCGCCACAACCTCAGCCGTCTGGCGTAACGGCAGTTCACTCAACGGCATCGCATGGTTCCGCGCCGCCTCCGCTTCGGTCAACGGCGCCACATTGACATTCGCTGCAACAGTGGGCGCCAGACGATACTCATTTTCGCCGTCGCTCAAGACCAGGCGCTGCGGCGTGCGCTCCAGCACGCGGATCGTCTGCCCCAGATGCAGGCCA
>JANWXL010000339.1 GCA_025055265.1 Roseiflexus sp. | reverse complement strand
GAGCGCGGCGCGGGTGAGTTCAGCGGCGGAATGGCGATCAATACGGTTGCCACCTCGTCGGTCGCGGTCACCGGCGCGGCGCTGGCGTTTTTTACCGATATGCCGGTCTGGCCCCTGATTGCTGTGTTGACCCTCATTTCGGTCGTCTTCGCTATCTGGTTCTATCGCCACGCACGTGCATTGTGGACAGGCATTCTGTATCTGACCGGCTCAATAAGGGAAGATTAATGTCCCTCTACGAAAATCTGCGCGACGTGATTGTGCGTCTGGTGGTGGAACGTCCGGCAATGCGACGCTCCATCGACGACTGGGCTGAGGCGCTTGCTGCGTCGGGCGCGAAACTCAAGGCGCGTATGACCGCCAGCGCCGACACGCCTGCCAACCGCCAGCAACTCCGGCACATTATCGGTCTGGAACGGTGGGGACAGCGTCGGATGCGCGTTGCGCTCGGCGAGCCGTTTATCAACGATGAGATGGACGGGTATCAACCGCCGGTGGATTTGAGCCTCTCCGAACTGGTCGATGTATTTCTCAACACGCGCGACGAAACGGTGCGGCTGGCGCGGCGCTGCGCCGCCGATCCACGCGCTGAAACTACGCTTGTGAAGCACAATCAACTGGGTCCGCTCAGCATTCGCGGTTGGTTGCGGTATCTCGATCTGCACGCCAATCTGGAGACGCGCCGGTTGCGTTGACCTTCGCTACGAAGGCTTCGAGCCAGCGCCAGACCGCCGCCAAAGCCTCAACATCAGCCGCCAGATAGGTCATCGCCGGTATCAGCGTATCACAGGCGTCGGCAGGAGATGGTTGCGCGCGCCACTGCTGGTACGCCTCCCACGCCAGCGTCCAGTGATCGGCGCCAGAGGGCCACGTCCACCCCAGCCAGCGCGCAATGGCTTTCAATCCGCCGCCGCGCTGGTCGCTTAATCGGGGCACCGGCAGTGCGACACGCCGGTTCAATTCGCGCTGCGCATCGATCATGAACGGCGCAAGGTCCTGTCGCGTTTGCGGGTCGGCGCTCTGTTCCAGCATGAGGCGTTCGGCTTCCCCCCAATGCGCCAGCGCACCGCTCACAGTGTGTACCGCGTTGAGCACCCGCTGCCATCCCTCCTGAACATTTCGCACCCATACGACAGGAACGTCGTCGATCCGCGCTGTATCGCCGTTTGAAGATGGTCCAACGACGATGACACAACGATCTCCAGGCGCACCAGCCAGCCCGAAAGCCCACGGTTCGCGCGTCTGCGGATCGCTCTCGATATCGAGAAAAAGCCTGGCGCGAGGAAGCGGCGGGAGCGGGACACTGGCTGGCAGCGGTTGATCAGCGAGTAACGCCCGCGCCTGAAGGCGGAGACGTGCACCTGTCGCGGCGCTGCGATCCGGCAATGATGCCAGTGTGGCAGCATCGAGCGTCACAACCTGATCCATCCGGTGAATGCCATGCCGTCGCAGTGCACTCCCCTGCCGCCGACTCAGTCCTGGGAGGAGTGCAATATCATGGGTTTCGCGCGCCGCAGCGTCGCATGCTGCGCGCCATGGGCAGAACGGGCAATGATCGTTATCGAACCAGATAGCCGGAGCATCCCTGGCGGCAATCGCAGCCGCGCGTCGCACCTGTGTCGTGAAAGCGGCAAGCGGTACGGTCTGGCGCTTGACGAACGCCGGACCGCTGCCGTTTGCACCGAGCCACAGTTCGCCCGGAGGATCGTCCTCGCCTCCCTGCGCATATCGGACGAGCCAGCGCCATGAGTCGAGCAGGAGCCGATCCCAACGCGCAGGACGGGTGTGCAGCACAATAGCGGTTGGCTGGTATGTCCATGCGCCGGATGGCGCCACAGCGCGGCGCAGCAGGAGATCTGGAGCGCCGCGCAGCAGGCGTCCGCCGACAGGCGCTTCGAGCGCGGCGCCGACAATCGCTGCTGCGCCGCGCTGCATAGCGTGGCGTGTCTGTGCGATCCGTTCCTCCCACGGGAGCGCCGAAAGATCCTCAGCGCCCTCAAGAGAAGCGAGGATGCGGCGTCGGTGGGCGACGCGGAGCGCAATCCGCATACGTGCATCAGCAGTTGGAGCCATCTCCAGCGGCTGGACGCTGCGCCAGTCGAGCCAGACACGTCGCTCACACCGCATCAGCCATGCCAGATCCTCAGCATTGAGCGGCGGCAGTTGATCGGTGCAGTCATCGAGCATGCTGGTATCGACAGAGTTAACAGCCATCCAGACGCAGCGCGCCCCTAACCCCTAACCCCTAACCCCTAACCCCTCCATCTCCCGCAACTGTGCAATAATACCCGGCAGAACGTCAAGCACGACATCCACATCAGCATCGGTATTATCGCGTCCGAAAGTGAAGCGGACCGCGCCAGGGAGCGCGACTGCAACTTCCGGCGCTGTGTCCGAGCCGGTGGCGCGCGCCAGCGCCAGCAGGACGTGCGATGGTTCCAGCGAGCCGCTGGTGCAGGCAGATCCGCTCGATGCCGCGATGCCGTGCTGGTCGAGCAGCAGCAGAATGCTCTCGCCCTCCACTCCCTCGAACGACAGACTGGCGTTGTTTGGCAGGCGGCGCGTCGGATGCCCGTTGAGGCGCGCACCCGGAACCCGCTCCAGAATGCCCTGCACCAGCCGGTCACGCAGCCGGGCGCAGTGGGCGCTATCGCTGGCGCGGCGCTCCTCCGCCATGCGCAATGCCGTCGCCATCCCGACAATGCCAGGCACATTCTCGGTGCCTGCCCGCCGCCGTCGCTCCTGCCCGCCGCCGGTGATCTGCGGCAGCAGCGGCGTCCCCCGGCGGACGTAGAGCGCGCCGACGCCCTTAGGACCATAGAACTTGTGCGCGGCGATGGTCATGAGATCGACGTTGAGCGTGCGCACATCGAGGGGCAACGCCCCCGGCGCCTGGACAGCATCGGTATGGAATGGAACTCCGTGCTCGCGGCAGATGGCGCCGAGTTCGGCAATTGGCTGAATTGTGCCAATTTCATTGTTAGCGTACATGATCGAGACCAGCACCGTATCCGGGCGCAGCGCTGCACGCAGGTCGTCAGGCTGAACCAGACCATTGCCGTCAACCGGCAGAATGGTCGCCTCAAACCCGAACGCCTGCAGGTGTTCGACCGTATGGAGCACCGCGTGATGCTCAATGGCGCTGGTAATGATATGCGCGCCGCGTCCTGCCTGGCGTTGCGCCAGCGCAACGCCGCGGATCGCCAGATTGTCGCTCTCGGAGCCGCTGCCGGTAAAAATGATTTCACGCGGCGAGGCGCCCAGGATCGACGCCACCTGATCGCGCGCCTCGTCGAGCGCATGCAACGCCGCACGCCCGGCGCGGTAGATGCTCGAAGGGTTGCCGAAATGGGTGGTGAAATAGGGCAGCATCGCTTCGAGCACCGCCGGATCAACCGGCGTTGTCGCCGCGTGGTCGAGATAGATCAGTCGTTCAGTCACGCACTTCTCGCTCTTTCCAGGGTGTTTCCAGACCATGCTCCTCGAGCAGCGCCTGATCGTCGAGCAGGGTCGTCACGCTGCCATCAGCGACGACGCGCCCTTCGTCCATGATAACCATCCGATCAAACAATTCCTGCACCAGCGCCATATCGTGCGTTGAAACCAGCATCGTCAGCGGCAGATCACGCAGCAGATTGATCAATCCGCGTCGCGCTCGCGGGTCGAGACCGGCAGAAGGCTCATCGAGCGCCAGAATCTCCGGTTCCATCGCCAGGACGGTCGCAATGGCGACGCGCTTCTTCTCCCCCATGCTCAGATGGTATGGATGCCGCTCATGATACGCGCTCATCCCGACCATTGCCAGCGCCCGATCGACCCGCGCACGCACCTCGTCTGCAGCAAGCCCCATATGCAGCGGACCGAACGCCACGTCCTCGAAGACGGTCGGCGAGAACAACTGGTCATCGGGATTTTGAAACACAAGACCGACCCGCGCGCGCACCTGCGGCAGGGTGCGGTCATTCACTGGTATGCCAGCGATCTCGATCCGCCCTTTGCCGCGCAGGATGCCGTTGAGATGGAGCAAGAGCGTGCTCTTGCCGGCGCCGTTTGGTCCGACCAGCGCCACCTTCTCGCCGCGCGCGACGCGCAAACTGATGCCGCGGAGCGCCACGCGCCCATCAGGGTAGGCAAAGTGCAGATCGTCGATCAGCAGCAGCGGTGCAGAGTCTGCGGAGAGCGATGCGTCAACCGCAAGATCGGGAAGAAGCATAAACATAATCTGCCTGCAATTATTCCTCTTCTATTGTAGCGCGCTTTGCGGCAATTGGCGAGCGGCGCGCTTGTTGGTTCCGTCGCATCCGCGTAAATCCGTGTTCCCTTCATACCTGATCTTGATTCAGAATGCACGTCCTGTCAACCGCACGTTTGCGCGGTTCGTTTGACATCCCCTTCTGCTGCGGTATAATACTCGAAGACTGAGAAGCGGAATCGGGCAACTATCGCGCGTGCGCGCGACACGTGGAACGAGGAGATATGTCATGCCAACGCTCGGAATAGGCGAACTGGTCATTATTCTGGTCATTGTTCTGTTGTTGTTCGGCGCTTCGCGCATCACTGGCGTCGCCAGCGCGCTCGGCGGCAGCATCAAGGCATTCCGCAAAGCCGTGCGTGAGGACGATGAGGTTCCCGCCAACAAAGCCGAGGCGAACGAATCAACAGATAAGAAGGCTGAGACAAAGGCATAGCAGCCCGTCTCGCATTCGTGGCGCTGCGCGATAGATGCGGCCCGCGCGCAGACGAGCCGGCGCCAGCCGCAGTGTGATTGTTTCGCTCTGTGGCTGGCGTCGTTGTGTTTGGTAAAAGGTCTATGGCTGGCGATTTTTACGACTATGCCCGAATCTACGTGCAGGCTGGCGATGGCGGCGATGGCGCCGCGACTTTCCGCCGCGAGAAGTATGTGCCGCGCGGCGGTCCCGACGGCGGCGATGGCGGGCGCGGCGGGCATGTCTATCTGGTGGCCGATCCAGGACTCAACACGCTGCTGCCGTTCCGCGAACGCACGCGCTTTATCGCTGAGCGCGGCGGGAATGGGGGCAGGTCGCGCAAACATGGGCGTAATGGGCGCGATGTCTTCATCCGGGTGCCGGTCGGTACGGTGGCGCGTACCGTGATTGATGGCGAGACATACACCGTCGATCTCGACGCTCCAGGACTCCGGCTGCTCGCTGCACGCGGCGGACGCGGCGGGTTAGGGAACGTTCATTTTGCCACGTCGAGTTATCAGGTTCCGCGCATCGCCGAACTTGGCGAGCCGGGTGAACGCCGCGAGATCGAACTGGAACTCAAACTTCTTGCCGATGTCGGGCTGGTCGGTTTCCCAAATGCGGGCAAATCCACGCTGCTGTCGGTGATCAGCGCAGCGCGTCCTAAAATTGCTCCGTATCCGTTTACAACCCTTCAGCCTAACCTGGGGGTCGTCGAAGTTGGTGAGTACTCCTTTGTGGTGGCGGATATTCCTGGTTTGATCGAGGGAGCGCACCGCGGTGTCGGCTTGGGATTCAGTTTTCTGCGCCATATCGAGCGCACCCGCCTGCTCATTCACATTATCGATGCTGCCGGAGTCGACGGACGCGACCCGGTGAACGATTTCCACGCCATCAACGAAGAGTTGCGGCTGTATCAACCCGAACTGGCGCAGCGGCCACAGGTGGTTGCGCTGAACAAAGCCGATCTGCCGGAAGCGCAGGCGAACATGAAGCGGCTGCGCGCCGCCATCCCGCTGCCTGAGCAAGATGTCTTCGTCATTTCCGCAGCAACGCGGGAAGGTGTTGATGCGCTGTTGCAGCGCGTCGCTGAGCGCCTCAGAGAGATGCCCGCGCCGCACCGTGCGCCGCGCGACGAGACGCTCACCTGGCCCGTGCCGGAGGTGGATGAGCGTCTGTACACGATTGAGCGAACGGCGGATGGCTGGCGGGTGCGCGGTCGTAAAATCGAGCGCCTGATTTCAATGACCAACTTCGCTCAACCGGACGCGATCATGCGCATTCAGCGCGTGCTCGAGGCGAGCGGCATTGGGGCAGCATTGCAAGAAGCAGGCATTCAAAACGGTGATGTGTTGTATATCGAAAAAGCAGCGTTCGACTGGGAGGATGGAGAGATAACCTATCGCATGCCTGGCGTCACTTAAACCGGATCTCAATGAAGTACAATACGACCGATCGCGATCGGATGAACCGTGTTGTTCAGAAGGAGCCGACGGTGAAAAAGACAACTGAGGCGACGACTGCCGCATCCGTCGCTTGTGCTCCTCTTCCAATCCGTCGCCGCCGAACCACGCTCGCTGGCGCGCTGCTGTTCTTCTTCGACATCTGCCTGATTCTGGCAGGGTTCGCCATTGCCTACTGGATGCGCTACGAACTCGACTGGCCCCCGCCGTTCGATCAACTGGTGCGCGAGGTACAGGCGCAGAACTTTGTGCCACTCAGCGCTTTTGCGCCATTTGCGCTCCTTCTGGCTGTATTGCTGGTGGTTCAATTCGCCATGCGCCGGCTGTACCGCCTGCCGCGCACGGCTGGCGTGCTCGACCACGCCAGCATCATCGTCGGCTCGACAACGACCGGCATCGCCATTCTGATCGTGGTGGTGTTCCTATACAAGCCGTCGGAGTTCTACTCGCGCCTGATCTTTGCATTTGCCTGGGGGACGATCATTGCACTCCTCGTCGGCTGGCGCGCTGTCCTGATTGGCATCCGCCGCTGGCGCTGGGTGCGCGGCATCGACCGCGAACGGGTGCTGGTGGTCGGCAATACGGGTCTGGGGCGCGAGATGATGGAAAGCCTGGTGGCGCAACCCGATCTGGGATATGCGCTCGTCGGCTTTCTCGACGATTGCGAGACGATTCCCAACCGACGCACCATGCATTTTCGGCAGATCGGGCGGATCAGCGATCTTGAAACCTGCCTGCGCGGCGGGGATATCGACCTGGTCATCCTGGCGTTGCCGTTCTGGGAGCATCATCGCCTCCCCGACCTGGTGGCGATCTGCCGCTACGCAGGGGTTGAATTTCGCGTCGTTCCCGATCTCTACGAGCTGAGTTTCGACCGGATTGATATTGGCAACCTGAGCGGCATTCCGCTGATCGGCTTGAAGGAAGTCTCGCTGCGCGGCTGGAACCTGGTGGTCAAACGGGCGATGGATCTGGCGCTGACACTGCTTGCGGCGCCGCTGGTGATTCCGCTGGGGGTGGCGATTGCGATCATTGTGCGCCTCGACTCGCCTGGACCGGCGATCTTTCGTCAGCGCCGGATCGGGCGGGACGGGCGTCCGTTCATATGTTACAAGTTTCGCACGATGGTCGTTGATGCTGAACAGCGCAAGGCGGAACTGGCCGCGCTGAATGAGGCCGATGGTCCGCTCTTCAAAATGCGGAACGACCCGCGGATGACGCGCGTCGGACGCGTGCTGCGGCGCTACAGCCTGGATGAGCTTCCTCAGTTGTGGAATATTCTACGCGGCGAGATGAGTTGGGTCGGGCCACGTCCGGCAACGCCGGAAGAAGTCGCGCAGTACGAGGACTGGCACTATCGCCGGTTGACGGTCGTGCCCGGTTTGACTGGCTTATCGCAGGTGTTGGGGCGCAGCGATATTTCATTCGACGAGATGGTGCGCCTCGACATCTTCTACACTGAGAACTGGACCCCCGGCATGGACTTGCGTATTCTGTTGCAGACGATCCCGGTCGTCATCTCCGGGCGCGGGGCGTATTGAGGGGGCGCGAGGCGCGAGGGGCGAGGGGAGAGGAAGACAAGCATAACAGGTTGTTCACTATAATGATGATCAGAGTCACAGTTTCCTCACTGACATACAGTACCATGCCAGCGATGAAAAGAGGGGTCGTGTGCCTATGCGTATCCTGATCACCGGCGGCGCCGGTTTTCTTGGTTCTCATTTGTGTGATCGATTTCTGGCGGAAGGTCATACCGTCGTGGCGATGGACAATCTGATCACCGGCAGCACCGACAACATCGCTCATCTTGCCGGTCATCCGCGATTCAGTTTTATCAAGCACGACGTGACGAATTATATCTTTGTCGAGGGTCCGCTCGACGCCATTCTGCACTTCGCTTCACCCGCGTCGCCGGTCGATTATCTGGAGTTGCCGATTCAGACGCTGAAGGTCGGCGCTCTGGGCACGCACAAGGCGCTGGGTCTGGCAAAGGACAAAAAAGCGCGGTTTCTGCTCGCGTCGACCTCGGAAGTGTATGGCGATCCGCAGGTGCATCCGCAGCCGGAAACGTACTACGGGCACGTCAATCCGATTGGTCCGCGCGGCGTGTACGATGAAGCCAAACGCTTCGCCGAGGCGATGACGATGGCCTACCATCGCTATCACGGCGTCGAGACGCGGATTGTGCGCATTTTCAACACGTATGGTCCGCGCATGCGCCTCCGCGACGGTCGGGTTGTGCCCAATTTCATTCAGCAGGCGCTGCGCGGCGAACCGCTGACTATTTATGGGGACGGTTCGCAAACGCGATCATTCCAGTACGTCGATGATCTGGTGGAAGGGGTCTACCGCCTGCTCTTCTCCGATGAGGTCGAACCGGTCAATATCGGTAATCCTGGCGAGTTTACCATCAAGGCGTTCGCCGAACTGGTCAATCAGATGACCGGCAACAAAGCTGGCGTGGTATACAAAGATCTCCGCACGCAGGACGATCCGCAGGTGCGCCAGCCGGACATCTCGAAGGCGCGCCGAATTCTGGGGTGGGAGCCGCGCATCAGCCTCGAAGAGGGCTTACGCCGCACGATCCCCTGGTTCCGTGAAGAACTGCGCAAACGCGGGGAATTGCCGTGAAATTGATTGATGGTTCGCACAGGTCGCGCATCCTCTGAGCTGCGGGATAAAATGAAGATTGAGCATTTATTCGGGTATACCACCGGCAGCGAGCACCCTGAGCCTGTCGAAGGGCGCTCGCCGCCCGCCCTTCGACAGGCTCAAGGCGCGGGCGGCGCCGTGTGCCGGACCTAAGGCTTAATGCTTACAGTCCCTCGCTCAGAACGTGGAAGCTCCGCAGAGGCTTGTGTGACCTGATCAGGGGTTTATGGACTGTGAATTCCGCTATCTGCACCCGCCCGGCGCCTGAAGTCGCGGGCTGCGGTTGCGAAGCCCGCCTGCGCGGGCTAAACCGGACGATATCGGACTCTTTTCTCAAAGACTATCCGCCCGCGGCGTCCCGACAATACTCGACTATTTTCTTAATCAACTGCCGGACGCAGAGCTCAGAAACCATCAACCGCCGGACGGACGGATAGCGACATATGGACTCAACGTCAAACAGTCACAGGCAAGTGGGAGCGTCGAGCACAACCTCATCACGTCCTTCCGCTTTCGTGCCAATGGCCATCTGGGGGGCTGCCATTGCGCTGGGAATGCTGCTGGCGCTCACGCCGCTTGATCGCCTGGCGCTGATTGCTGGTGCGGCGCTGGCGCTGGTTCTGGCGCTGGCGCATCCGGTCCTGGCGGTCGGAATGGCGGTACTGTCGGTGCCGGTGCAGGAACTGGTCGTCCTGCCAGGTGGACTGTCGGTCACGCAGGCTGCAGTGCTGGTGACGCTGGGAAGCTGGGTGTTCCATATGCTGGCGCGCGCTGAGCAGCGTCCGCTTCCTGCCGATCTGTCGCTTCTGTGGGGAGGATTGCTGTTCGCGCTCCTGCTGTCCGCCAGTGTGACGCCATATTCGCGCACAGAGGCGTTGCGTGAAACGTTGCGCTGGACAGTTGCGGCAGTTGTCTGGATGGCGGCGGCGAGCGCCATCACCCGACGCTGGCATATTATCTACCTGCTGGCATGCCTGCTGATCGCTCCGGCAGTGTGTGCTGGCGTTGGCATTGCGCAGTTCGCAACTGGCGACGGTCCGCCAACGTTCCGCATTGCACCCGATCTGCCGTATGTGCGGGCGTATGGCACGATCGGTCAACCGAACTCATTTGCGGGATACCTGAACATGGCGTGGCCGCTGGCGCTCACGCTGGCGATAATGATAACGGGTAACGCCTGGCAGAGCGACAGGCGGCGTCGCCTGACCGCCATAGGTCGCTGGGTGCTGGCAGTAATCCTGTGGGGGATTGCCGGGGCGATACTTGCGGCGCTGATCGCCTCGTTCTCGCGCGGTGGGTGGATCGGCGCTGCAATCGGGGTGTTGGGAATAGCGCTGAGCCTGGGCAGGCGTGCGCTGCCGGTTCTCGCGGGTCTGGCAGCGACAGGCGCGGCAGTGGCGCTGCTCGCCGCCGCAGGCGTGCTCCCCGAAGCGCTGGTTACGCGCCTGGCGAGCATCTGGCGGAGTGTGGCATGGTTCGATGCCGCGACGGTGACGGTGACGCCGGAGAACTTCGCGGTGGTTGAGCGGATGGCGCACCTTCAGGCAGGCTGGGAGATGTTCCGTTCCGCGCCGCTGTTCGGCGTTGGTCCGGGTAATTACTCAGTGGCGTATCCAGAGTTTGCAGTTGGCGCGTGGTATGCGAGTCGCGGGCATGCGCACAATTATTATCTGCACATGGCAGCGGAAACGGGGATCATCGGCATCCTGGCGTACCTGGCACTGATTGGCGGGGTGATCTGGCAGGCTTCGCGCGCGCTTCGACGCACAATCGATCCTGTTTTGTACGGCACAGCAGTCGGCGGATGTGGTATCATCGCAGCAGTGGCAGGACATAACCTGTTTGAGAATCTGCATGTACTCAATTTTGGCATTCAACTGGCAGTCGTGTGGGCAGTAATCTGCGCAATTGCGCGCCACGCTGACAGCGTTCAACCACGATGCGCTATCTCATCACAGGCGGGGCAGGGTTCATTGGCAGTCATCTGAGCGAGGCGTTGCTGGCGCGCGGCGATCAGGTGGTGTGCGTCGATAATTTCAACGACTACTACAGTCCGGCGCGGAAGCGACGCAACGTGGCGCGCGCCATGGAGCATCCTGGCTATACGCTGGTTGAGGCGGATTTTCGCGATGCACAAATGATGGACCGCGTCTTTGCCCGGCACCGACCGCAGCGGGTGGCGCACATCGGCGCAATGGCGGGTCCACGACCGTCGATGCGCAACCCGACGCTGTACGAAGATGTCAATGTGCGCGGGACGCTGACCGTTCTGGAAACAGCGGCGCGGTATAATGTCGAAGGTCTGGTGCTGGCATCCACCTCATCCGTGTATGGTGTGTCGCCAACACCCTGGTCGGAGGAGTCGCCGACCGACCGGCCGCTGTCGTACTACGCTGCAACGAAAAAGGCTGCGGAGGTGCTGGCATATACAGCGCACCGGCAGTACGGCATACCGACGCGCATTGTGCGCTTCTTCACCGTGTATGGTCCGCGCGGCCGCCCGGACATGACGCCGCATCTCTTCGTTGATGCGATGGTTGCCGGGGAGTCGATTACGCTTTTCAATGGGGGGATGGGCGTCTATCGCGACTGGACTTATATCGACGATATTGTGGCAGGCGTGATAGCGGCGCTCGATGCTGAATACGCCTTTGAAATCTTCAATTTAGGGCATTCAAGCCCGGTGCAGTTGATCGATTTCGTCGCAATGCTGGAACGGGTGACCGGGTTGCGCGCCAGGATCGTGGCGCAGCCGTTGCCAGCGGCGGACCCGCCGATCACCTATGCGCAGATCGACAAAGCGACGCAGATGCTTGGATTTCAGCCCTGTACACCGCTGGAAGAAGGGCTGGCGCGCTTTTGGGAGTGGTATCGGAGCGAGCACGGCGTCTGAGGGGAAGACGTTCGCAGAACACAACTTTGACAGCGTAATGGAAGTTCCGACAGAACCACGAGAGGACGGTTCAGCGATGATCAATGAGCGAGTCGGCGATGCAGGCGCCGAAGAGACGGTTAACCTGCCTGATCCCCCCGAAGTTCAGGAAGTCGAGCGTCAGGGGTTCTCTCTGGCGAAAGCGTTGCGCAGCCCGCGCACGCTGATCTCGTTTGCGCTGGCAATTGCCATTGTGGTCTTTGCTGTGCGCGGCTTTGATATCGATGTGCGGCAGACCTGGGAGTATATGCGCGGTGCGAACGGATGGCTGCTTCTGGCTGGCTTTGGCATCTTCTACCTGACGTTTCCGCTGCGCGCTGTGCGCTGGCGTATGCTGCTGGAGAATGCGAATGTGCCGGTGCGCGAGGGGCGTAAAAGCTGGGCGTCACTGCCTGCGCTGATGGAATACATCTACCTCTCGTGGTTCGCCAATTGTGTGGTGCCTGCCAAGCTCGGCGACGCTTATCGCGGGTATCTGCTCAAACAGAATGGGCGTGTGTCGTTTTCGGCGACGTTTGGCACGATCTTCGCTGAGCGCCTCCTCGATATGCTGGGACTGTTCGGGTTGCTGGTGCTGTCGGCGTGGTTCACGTTTGGTGCACAGATGCCGGAAAGCACCCGGATCGTGTTCGGCTTCGGCGCGCTGCTGGTCGTCGCCATTCTCAGCGGCCTGGCAGGAATGCGGTGGTTGAGCCCGGTCATCCGGCGCTTCATTCCAAAACGTCTGGTTGGCGTCTATGGCAACTTCGAACACGCGGCGCTGCGTTCGTTCCGTCCAGGCATTCTGCCCAAACTGATTGCGCTGACGTCCGGCGTCTGGCTGCTCGAAGGGATGCGCCTCTATTTCGTCATCCAGGCGCTCAGCCACGAAGGGCTGTCACTGCCGCTGTCGGCGATTATCTTCGTCGCACTGGCATCGTCGCTGTTAACCGCAATTCCCTTTACGCCCGCCGGTCTTGGCGTCGTTGAGACAGTGATTACCGGTGTGCTGACTTTCTTCAAGGTCGGCACGAGTCTCGGCGGCGCCGTCACGTTGCTCGACCGGGTGATTAATTTCTGGAGCATTGTCGTGATCGGGTTCGTCCTGTACCTGGTCAGTAAACGCAGGTGACGACACGGCCACGCATGCACGTCGGGATCGATTTTACGGCTGGCGCCTGGCAGGGAGCTGGCATTGGGCGCTACACCCGCGAACTGATTGGCGCCATTCTCGCTCAAAGCCCTGATGTTCGTTTCACTCTGTTCTACGCCGCTGGCTTTCCTGGCGCCGCCCCTCCGCCCTATCTGCGCGAGATGCATCGCCTCTGCGCGTCGCATCCGCACACCCGCGCTGTTCCCATTCCGCTGCCGCCTCGCCGCCTGACGCAACTCTGGCATCGCCTGCGCATCCCGCTGCCGATCGAGTGGCTGACCGGTCCGCTCGATATTTTGCACGCGCCCGATTTTGTCGCGCCGCCGACGCGCGCCCGTGTTCTCGTGACCATCCACGACCTGTCGTACATGGTGCATCCAGAGTGCGCCGTTCCCAGCGTGGCTGCGTTTCTGCGCGACGCTGTGCCGCGCGCTTTGCAGCGCGCCGATGCGATTGTCGCCGACTCGGAGTCGACCCGGCGTGACCTGCAACGCCTGCTGAACATCGCCCCTGAGCGGGTGAGCGTGGTCTATCCAGCGGTTGACGAACGGTTTCGTCCACTGCCGCCGGAGGTGTGCGAGCCGGTGCGCCAGCGGTTGCGCCTGCCGTCGCGCTTTATCCTGTTCGTCGGAACGATCGAGCCGCGCAAGAATCTGGTGCGTCTGCTGGAAGCCTTTGCGCGTATTCCAACGGCAGCACAGAACGGCAGCGATGACCTCTTCCTGGTCATCGCCGGTCGGCGGGGATGGATGTATCAACCGGTGTTCGAGACCATCGAGCGCCTGAACCTGCGGGATCGGGTGCGTTTGCTCGATTTTGTGGCGGATTCTGACCTGCCGATAGTGTATAATCTTGCACAGGTATTCGTGTATCCCTCGATCTACGAGGGATTTGGCTTGCCGCCGCTGGAAGCGCTGGCGTGCGGGACGCCGGTGGTGACATCCGACAATTCGAGTCTCCCGGAGGTGGTGGGCAATGCCGCCCTCCTGACGCCTGCCGATGATGTTGAGGCGCTCTCCAATGGGATGATCCGCCTGTTGCATGATAACGCTTTGCGGGAGCAATTACGGCAGGCGGGTCTGGAACAGGCGCGACGGTTTCGTTGGGAAGCGTCTGCCCGGCAGATTATCGAACACTATCACTCGTTATCAACGGGAGCATCGCATGAGGCGCCAACCAGAGCTCTCCGGTGAAACGCTCGACTCCGACGAGATGGAGAGCCGCAGTCTTCTCCTTGCCAGGTTGCTGTCGCAGATCTTCAACCCGGTATTCGTCACGATTGCCGCTTACCTGCTGATCGGTCTTCAAACGCTGGACGAAGCCGGTCTCGCGTGGGTCGGCGGCATCATCGCCTTTCAAACTGTGCCATCCGTGCTGTACTACCTGGTGCGATTGCGCCAGGGGGGGTTCAGCGATGCTGATGTGTCGGTGCGGCAGGAGCGCAATGAGCTGTACATCTTTGGCACCGTGTCCGTCTTGCTGACTATTGGACTGTTGCTGGCGCTGGACGCTCCGCGTCCGTTTCTGGCGTTGACAGTCGGCATGCTGGGCATCGGAATCATCTGCGGTTTGATCAACCTGATCTGGAAGATCAGCATGCACGGCGCGGCGATCGGCGCACTGGCGACCCTCGCGCTGATCTACTCGAACATTCTGGGGATCGTGTTCTGGATATGCGCCGCCGCCGTTGCCTGGGCGCGGGTGCGGACGCGCAATCATACGCCAGGGCAGGTGATTGCAGGTCTGGCGGTCGCCGCGACGGTTGTCGTCGTCTCGTTTCTGGCGCTGGCATAGGCTTGTCGTATGACCCTGAAAGACGCCACGCTGCCGTTCATTCTGTCGCTCGACATTGGCACATCCGCAGTGCGTGCGCTGATGTTCGATGCGCGGGGATGGCGCGTGGCGGGAGTCGGCGCGCGCGAGCCAGTTGTATTGCGCACAGCGCCGGATGGCGCTGCAGAGATCGATGCCGACGCCCTCTTCGAGGCTGTCGGGCGCTGCCTCGATACGGCGCTGGCGCAGTCTGCACCCCTCGCTCCTCCTGGCGCCATCGGCGGCGTCGCGGTCACCACTCTGGCGGCAACGTTGCTGGCGCTTGACCAGAACGGCGTTCCGCTCACGCCGATCTTCACTTATGCCGACACGCGCTGCGCTCAGGACGCGGCTGCGCTACGGCTGCGCTTCGACGAACGCGAGATCCATCAACGCACCGGATGCCTGCTGCGCACCAGTTACTGGCCCGCACAACTCGCCTGGATCCGCCGGACGCGCCCGGCGATCTTTCGCCAGGCAGCGTCCTGGGCGACGCTCGGCGATTATCTGGAGTTGCGCCTGTTCGGTCGGCGGCGCATCAGTTACTCCGCCGCTTCCTGGACAGGTCTGCTCGACCGCACGATGCTGTCGTGGGATCTCCGATTGTTGGGCGATCTTGGCGTTCGCCCTGCTCAACTGGCGCCGCTGGCGGATCGCGATGCGCCCATCAAGGGTCTTCTTCCTGAACATACGGCGCGCTGGGCGGAGCTGGCTGATATTCCGTGGTTCCCTGCCATCGGCGATGGCGCCGCAGCCAATATTGGCAGCGGATGCGTCGGTCCGACCCGTGCTGCACTCACCATCGGCACGACTGGCGCGCTGCGCGTGGTGTTGCCGGACGTGGAGCGCGTTCCGCCAGGGTTGTGGTGTTATCGGGTTGATCATCATCGCGCCTTGCTCGGCGGCGCCACCAGCGAAGGCGGGAACGTCGTCGCCTGGCTGCGCGAGACATTGCGAATCGATGAGGACCCGGATACGCTCGATCAGGCGCTGGCGGCGATCCCGCCCGACAGTCACGGGTTGACGATCCTGCCGTTCTGGGCAGGTGAACGCAGTCCCGGCTGGGCTGGCGACGCACGCGCCGTGATCGCCGGCCTGTCGCTGGGGGTGACGCCGCTCGACATCCTGCGCGCCGGAATGGAATCCGTCGCGTACCGGTTCGCGCTGATTCTGGAACAGATCGAGCAGGCAGGGGTGACGCCGTCGGTTTTCGTTGCTGGCGGCGGCGCGTTGCTGTCGTCGCCTGCCTGGATGCAGATAGTAACCGATGTGCTTGGGCGACCGTTGATTGTTGCGGCGGAGTCCGAGGTAAGCGCCAGAGGCGCGGCGCTCCTGGCGCTCGATGCGCTGGGGGTTGCGGTAGACGCCGGGATTGCGGCAGCGAATGCCGCCAGGTTCGTTCCCGACCCAAACAATCATGCGCGCTATCGTGAAGCAATAGCGCGCCAGCAGGCGCTGTACAGGAAGGTTGTTCAAAGGGATGATGCAGCCAGTTGCTGAACTTCTTCCGCTGCGATCGGATCGCCAGCCTGTCGGAAAGCCTGTTCGCTGAGCGAGAAGTAGACTCTGGC
>JANWXL010000301.1 GCA_025055265.1 Roseiflexus sp. | reverse complement strand
CGGCTGGCATCCGAGTGCGCGACATTTTTGGGCGAGGGCGGCGTAGAGCCGTAGTTCAACCTCAGGTGTAATCAAGGGAAGACGATCCCACGTAGCCCACACCAGATGTACGTAGAGTTGGGTATAGGAAGCCAAAGTGCTAATCCTCCGATCTCTTCGAGATATGTAAACCCCGGCTAGCCCGTGCAGGCGGGCTTCGCATTCCGTGGCCCGCGACTTCAGGCGCCGGGCGAGTATCATCCACCGCCGGGCGCGCGCCCAATGGCAGCCCGCGCAGGCGGGCTTCGCTCTCCGTAGCCCGCGACTTATGGTTTTTGAGAAAATAATCCGGTATCGCCGGATCTAGCCCGCGCAGGCGGGCTGTGCACCCGACGCGCGACTTCAGGCGCCGGGCGGGTATCATCCACCGGGCGCGCGCAATGGGAGCCTGCGCAGGCGGGCTGTGCACCCGGCGCGCGCGACTTCAGGCGCCGGGCGGTCCGAGCGGATAGCTTTCGCCGCCAGACGAGTTATCCCGGCAAAAAGATATACACCCCCAGCACATCAGGCGGCGTCTGCGGTTCGACGCGGTAGCTGACGCCACGGGCGCGCGCGGCGGTGCGCACCCGGCGATGCGCTTCGAGCAACCGCTGCCCCCGCTCGTGCGCCGCCTGGTTCAGATGCGACCAGAGCGGATCGAAGTTATCCAGCGCCACGCGCAGAAAGTGCGTCGCCTGATCGGGATGGATATTCGCATCGGCGCGCGCATCGAGCAGCGCCTCCGCCGCCGCAGCGTCGAGCCATTCCGCCCGTTCCGGCGCCCCGGCGAACGCCAGCAGCGCGCACTCCTCCGCCAGCAGCGCCGTCTCGCGTTCGCCGCGCCGGGTGATGATGTGGTGGCGGAAGCGGAGCAACAGCAGCGTCGTGCGCTTCGTCACCGCGCGGGTGCGAATGACGCCGCAGCGCCGCGCCACGCTGTCGTTCAGCGGGTCGAGCGCGCTATCCATGACGTAGGTCGCCAGCCCCTCGACGAACGGGTGGGTGCGGTTGAGGTAGACTTCGCCATCGCCGACCGGCAGCTCGAAGCGCGCGGTGATCGACGTGGTCACGCCGGTGGCTTCCCGCAGCGCCCGCGGCGCTTCAGTCATGTCGATCCGCAGCGCGCCATTGCTGGCAGACACCGTCGCTCCATGCGCCTGCGCCGCCATGCGCACAAAGGCGGCCAGATCGACGCCGGATCCGATGGCGCTGCGCACCTCCGCCAGTTCGCGCGCCACCTCGTCGACCTTGATGCCCTCCTGGGCGAACATTGTGCGCGAACGCTTCTCGCGGTCCGCCGCCAGGTCCCAGGTGCGGAACAACTCCTCGCGCTGCGGCGTCAGCACATCCTCGAAACCAGGGAGAAGGGGCTGGTCTGAGCCCCGCCCCGGTTGCGCGCCGCTCTTCGCGCTGCCCGCCCCGCGCAGCAGCAACCCCTCGAAGATCGCCTCGACGACGCTTTCGGCATTGATCGGCACCGGCACCGACACCCCCAGCGAGGTGCGGATCGTGCGGTGCTTGCGGATCAGCACATCGAGCACAATGCCGTCGATCTGATTATCAACGCCGTAGTAGGTGATCACCTTCACCTTCGGACTCGGCTGCCCGTAGCGGTCCACCCGCCCCTCGCGCTGCTCATGGCGGGTCGGGTTCCACGAGAGATCGTAGTGCAACACGGCGTTGAAGTGGTTCTGCAGATTGATCCCTTCGCTCAGGCAGTCGGTGGCGACGAGCACGCGCCTGGCATGATTGGTCAGCGCCAGCACGCGATCCTCGCGCTCGTCGTGGGGCAGCAGACCGGTGACCGCCTCGACCGCCACATCATTCGGCAGATGATCGCGCAGCGCCGCCGCGACATACTCCGCCGTCTGGATGAAGCGGCAGAAGACGATGGGCTGGAAGCCGTCGGCGATCAACGCGCGCACCAGGCTGATCGCCCTGTGCAGTTTGGCATCGCCGGCGCCGCGCAAAGCCTCGGCTTCGCGCGCCAGGTCGAGCAACCGCCGCCGATGACTCTGCTCATCGCCGGACTGCTCGCCGATGTCGCTGCCGGGCGCCACATCCATCCCTTCGCTGCTCTCATCCTCAATCTGATCCAGCACCGTCCGCCGACCGATGCTATCCGCTTCCTCCGGGGTTGCGGCATCAGCGACAGCAGCGCGGGTGCGCAGGGTTGCCGCCGCCGCCGCCGGACTCGACGCCAGCGCGCGGAGCAGCGCCAGCGCCGACCACCAGCGCACCCGGCGGCGGTACTGGCTGCCATCGGCGGGATCGGTCACCGTCTCGCGCGCATAGCGCAGCACCCGCTCGAACAACCGCCGGTACCCCTCGCTCAGTTTGTAGCTTGCCTCGCTGTCTTCACGCTCAGGGAACGGGGTCTCCGCCTGCAGATAGTGGCGAATATCGCCGCGCCGCCGCTGAACGAAGTGCGCCGCCAGGCGGCGACGCTGCGGCTCGTGCTGCGGTCCGCTCAGGTCGTCGGGCAGGTCGGCGAACGCCGGATCGAGCAACGTGAGCAGGGAACGGAACGCCGCCTCATCGCCGCTGTGCGGCGTGGCGGTCACCAGGATGAGGTGGCGCTGCCGGTCAGCCGCCAGCCCGGAGACGAGCGCGTGGCGCTGATGCTGGCTGCTGCGCCGTTCGGCGCTGGCGGCGCAGGTATGCGCCTCATCGACGATCACCAGTTCGGGGCAGGTGCGCAGAAACTCATCGCGCCGGCGCTCCGACTTGATGAAATCGAGCGAGACGATCACATGGTCATAGACCTCGAAGAGCGACTGGCCCAGCGCGCAGCGCCGTTCGAGGCGGGTCGCCGTGCCCGGCAGCACCAGTTCCGCCGCGATGTGAAACTTCTCGCGCAGTTCCGCCTGCCACTGTTCCGCCAGATGGGGCGGGCAGAGCACCGCCAGGCGCGTCGCTTCGCCGCGGTCCAGCAATTCGCGCGCAATCAGACACGCCTCGATCGTCTTGCCAATCCCAACATCATCGGCGATCAGCAGCCGCACCGGATCGAGTTTGAGCGCCATCAGCAGCGGAACCAGTTGATAGGGGCGCGGCTCGACGGCAATACGCGCAAATGAGCGGAACGGACCGGCGCTCGAACGAAAGCCAAGCCGCACCGCATCGCGCAGCAGGCGGCAGGACAGCGCATCGCCGCGTTTCGCCGGATCGGGCAGCGCAAAGCGCGCCGGCTCGACCGACTCCAGCGGCAGATAGACCCCGGC
>JANWXL010000294.1 GCA_025055265.1 Roseiflexus sp. | reverse complement strand
CGAGGGACGTACGGTGGTGATCGGCAGCCATCGCTACTTCGATGAAACCTCGCCTCATCCTCCCGCCTTCTGCAATCGCGCAGAACAGGACGCAGGCGCCGGTCGGACGCCGCTGATGGTCAGCGTCGATGGAGTCTTCGCCGGTATGCTGAGCGTCGCCGACACGGTGCGTCCCGAGAGCCGCGAGGCGGTTGCTCAACTCCGTGAGACGGGGGTCGAACATGTCATTATGCTGACCGGCGACCGCCGTGAGACGGCGCAGACCATCGCCGCCGACATTGGCATCGACGATGTGCGCGCAGAAGTGCTCCCCGAACACAAGGCACAGGCAGTCGAGGATCTTCGCAACACCTACGGCGCGGTAGCGATGGTCGGCGATGGCATCAACGACACGCCAGCCCTCGCCTCGGCGACAGTCGGGATCGCCATTGGCGCGGTGCACGGCGGCGCCAACCAGGCAATGGAAACCGCCGATGTGACGTTGATGAGCAACGACCTGCGCCGCCTGCCGTTCGTGTTCGAACTGGCGCGTGCGACACGACGCACAATTATGCTCAATGTCGCCTTCAGCATTGCCGTGAAGGCAGTGTTTCTGGCGATCGTTGCAGCCGGCTGGAGCACCATGTGGATGGCAGTGTTTGCCGATATGGGAACGTCGCTGCTTGTGACGTTGAACGGTCTGCGGTTGCTTGGCTTCCGTCCCAAAACGGAGACGTCTTCCTGAACGATAGCGCCAACCTGCTCTCCAACAACCACGCGCGTCGTTTGCGGGCATGGGCTTGACTCTCGCCTGCCGGCTTTAGTATGCTCATGTGCCGCGCTGGCGCTGTGTCTCTTGCTCCTGAGCGGAAAGGAGAAGGGGTATGAGCTTCTGGACAGGCGTCCTGCTGGGGTTCATCGCTGGTTGGATGGCGGAATGGATTATCGACTGGAACTACTGGCGCAGGCGAACACGCATCATCCACGAAACGACGGACGAAAGCGCTGCGTTGCGCAGCGATCTCGAACGGTGCCGCGCTGAAACAGTGCGCCTGCAGAACGATCTGACGGCAACCACGAACCTGGCGCAGCAACGTGCGAGCGAGATCGCGGTGCTGCAGGCGGCGCTCGACAATGCGCGCGCCGAACTGGCGCAGGTGCGCCAGCAACTGAATGAACGGGAAGGGTTGATCACACAGCTCGAGACGGCGCGACAGTCTGATCTGGCTGAGATGGAGCGGCTGCGGGCAGCATTGCAGCGTGCCGAGCAGGAACTCGCTGGCGCGCACACGGCGCCGAAGACAGCCCCACTACCGGAGATGGCGGCCCCATACGCTGCAGCATTTGCTACGGCGCGTCTCGCAGAAAATGATATCGCAGCGGAACTTGCACGTCTGCGCGCCGAACTCGAGGAGGAACGCCGCGTGCATCGGATGCTGCGCGGCTCGCGTCGCGACCCGTTGATCGATATCAACGGCATCGGTCCGGTGTATGAAAAACGCCTCAACGAAGCAGGCATTCAGACCTTCGCCGAACTCGCTGCACTGACGCCGGAGCGCATCCGTGCGATTATCAAGCCGGAAAACTGGCAACTGATCGAACCGGAAAAGTGGATCGAAGAAGCGCATCTCCGGTGGCGTCAGGCAAACCCCGATCCGCTGATCGACATCAATGGCATTGGCCCGGTCTATCAGCAAAAGCTGTTCGATGCCGGCATCTACACATTTGAGCAGCTTGCCAGCATGACGCCTGATCAGATCGCGGCGATTATTCAGCCCGAGGAGTGGCAGAACGTCGACTTCAACCGCTGGATCGCCGAGGCGGCGCAGTTCGCATCGCGCCAGCAGATGAAGGAGGTCGGCGATGGCAATGCGTGAAGAGTATGCGCCGTGGGACGGCAAATGGATCGGGTATGACTGGTTCAAACTGCTCGTCGCCCTGATCCTGCTGCTCCTTCTGATCGGCGCATGGCTGGCGTTTGGCGGTCCGCCTCCGCGTCTGCCGCCGTTGCGCGCGCCTATCGTCAGCGCTCCAGCAGCAGGCGCCACGCTTCCGCCTGGCGCTGTGACCTTCAGCGGGCAGGCGACGCCAGGTTCGACGGTGCGTGTCGTGATCGACGGCACGCCGGTGGGTACAGCAACGGCGGACGGCTCAGGGGCCTGGTCGCTGACAACGACGCTCGATCGCGCTGGTCAGTATCAGGTCGTTGCCGAGGCGCTGCGACCGGATGGAACAGTTGCAGCGCGGTCCGCCCTCCAAAACCTGATCGTGTCCGCGCCAGCAATTGCAGCGCCGACACTGAACCTGCCCAACCGCGTGCCGCTGGGGAGTGTCAACTTCAGCGGCGAAGGCGCGCCTGGTTCGACGGTCGAGGTGCTGGTTGATGGACAACCGATTGGACGAACGACCGTCGGCGCTGATGGTCGCTGGTCGCTCACGGGGAACGTTGCTGCTGGTGAACGTCAGGTCATTGCACGGGTGATCGATGCGAGCGGCGCGCCCGCCGCCGCCGCTCCAGCCAGTATGCTGATGGTCATCGCGCCGCCGCTCATCACCTCGCTGCGGGATGGCGCGCAGGTGACGGCGGGCAGGCTGACCCTGAGCGGGACCGGACAACCGGGCAGTCAGATCGAGATCCGCGACGGCGACCGCGTGCTTGGCATAGCGACGGTTGGCGCGGACGGCTCCTGGAGTTTCGCGTATGACGCTACCCCTGGCACGTTGCAATTGAGCGCACGGCTGGTCGGCGACCCCGCTAGCGCCTCCGCGCCGCTGCGGGAGACGGTCAACCCGGCGGTTGCGGAGGTCCCGCCGCTCATCACCTCGCTGCGGGACGGCGCGCAGGTGACGGCGGGCAGGCTGACCCTGAGCGGGACCGGACAACCCGGCAGCCAGATTGAGATCCGCGACGGCGACCGCGTGCTCGGCACGGTGACGGTTGGCACAGATGGCTCCTGGAGTTTCGCGTATGACGCGTCGCCGGGGACGCTGCAATTGAGCGCACGGTCGGTCGGCGACCCTGCCAGCGCCTCCGCGCCGCTGCGGGTAACGGTCAACCCGGCAGCCGCAGCCCCGCCTGCACAGCCCGGCGGGACAGGGGCGCAGCCCGGCGGAACAGGGGTGCAGCCCGGCGGCGCTGACATTCCGGCAGCATTGCCGCGCACCGGCGGCGACAGCATTCCGTGGGGCGCACTCGCCATGCTGACAGCGGCGCTGCTCGGAAGCGGCATTTGGATGCGGCTGCGTCGGTAAAGCCAGGAACCAGCGGTTTCCAATGCAGGGGCGCCCCCCGTGGGCGCCCTCAACAGATCGTTACGCTGCTGCGGGACAGCAAACGGCGCTCTGTGGGCGCCCCAAGGGGTAAGGGCAATCCGCCCTCACCTCACCGTCAGCGGCAGAAAGACCGTGTAGACTGACGGCGCCTGCGGCGCGGGAGGCGCGACTGAGAAGTTTTGCCCGCTTACGTCGCTATTCACCGTAACCGTGCGGCTTGCTGGCGCAAATGCAAAGTGGCTGTGCGATGGCGTGAGCGTATATGTTCCAGCGGGAACATTGCTCAGCGTAAAGACGCCATTCCCATCCGTCACGACGCTTCTCGTTCCGTCGGAGACCGTCACGCCAGCCACGCCGTTGCCTGCGCTATCGGTGACTCGTCCGCTGATTCGGTATGGCGGCGATGCGGTGAAGTCCAGTCCATTGATGTGGCGAATGACCGTGATCGACCGCGCAGAAGGGATGAAGATGTAGCCGTCGTATGATGGAGTGAGGGTGTACGTTCCAGGCGGAACGCCAGTCAGAACGTAGTACCCCTGCGCATCCGTCGTGGCGCTGCGTGCGCCATCAGAGACGGTCGCTCCTGCCACGCCGTTGCCTGCGCTGTCGACAACCCTGCCGCGGACGATGCAGGATGGGCACACCGCAGTGAAATCCTGCCCGCTCACATCGTCGCTGACCGCGACCCAGCGCGGGTTGGGACTGAAGGTATAGCCGCTCAGGGAAGCAGTGAGCGCATACGCACCCAACGGCACACCCTCGATCATATAGTTTCCGTTTGCATCAGTCACAGCACTGCGCATCCCGTCGGAAACGCGCACACCCGCCAGACCCTCGCCAAAACTGTCGGTCACTCGCCCGCTAATGCGGTAAGTTGCAAGGAGCGCAAAGTTCTGATTGTTGACATTTCTTCCATTCCCGACCGTCACCGTTCGGTTTGCAGGCGAGAAGGCGGCGCCGCTGTGCGATGGCGTGAGCGTGTAAGTTCCCGGTGACACGTTCTTCAGCACATACACGCCATACTGGTCGGTGAATGCGCTGCGGGCGCCGTCGGAGACTCTGACCTCTGCGACGCCATTCCAACGATCGCGCACGCGCCCCGAAATCGCGTATGTGCCTGGC
>JANWXL010000271.1 GCA_025055265.1 Roseiflexus sp. | reverse complement strand
CGATCCGCTGATCCGCCATCTCTCTGGATCGTCCAGTCGTTGAGAGCGTAACGCGGAACCTGACATCAGAACCGAACCGCTGCGCTCTGGACTTCAGGTAAACATCAGGATGCTTCTCCGCGACCGCTTTCAGAACAGGCGCCAGGACCGACTCATCCTTGCAGTTCACTAGTGCCAGTTTTTCGAGGAACGCGCTTTCCCCGAAGAGCCGTTGCAGCGCGGGTTGGAGCGCGCCTTCAAATATCCCCTTGAGCTCCGCAGGCACGCCAGGAAGGCAGACAATGACAGATGAATCCGTCTCCAGGAAAACGCCAGGCGCTGCACCAACCGGATTATCAAGCGGAGTTGCGCCTTCGGGCAGCAGCGCCATCTTTTCACGTGCAGGAGTGATGGTCGGGTCGTCCACGGCGCCTTCGCGCGCAAAACGCTCGTACTGCCGCCGCACCATTTCGAGCGCTTCAGGATGAAGGATCAGGGAGCGGTGCGTGGCGGCAGCGACAGCGGCAACGGTCATGTCGTCCTGCGTCGGTCCCATGCCGCCAATTGTGATGATCAGCCTGGCGGAACGTTCCAGACACGAGCGAATCTCGCGGACAATTGCTTCCATGTCGTCGCGCACGATGACCACCCGTTCGACGCGCCCTCCCAGCGCAGTGATCCGCCGACATATCCAGTTGGTGTTGGTGTCCAGCACGTCGCCTTGGAGCAACTCGTTGCCAGTTACGACTATCTCGACAGGGATCATGGCATTTTCTTCCGCCTCGCCGCCTACGGTTACACCGCCACGATAAGCGCCAGATCATTGACATTGGTCTGCGTGGGACCCGGGCGCAGGAGATCACCCAGAGCATCGAAGAAGGGGTAACTGTCGTTGCGCGCCAGCGCTGCGGTTGCATCGAGTCCCAGCGCCGCAGCGCGCTGGATCGTCGTATCGCTCACCACGGCGCCAGCTGCATCGGTTGGTCCATCGCCGCCATCGGTCGCCAGTGCGACCAGCAGCGCGCCCGGCGCACTGGCGAGGTCGGCGGCTGCGGCGAGCGCCAGTTCCTGGTTGCGCCCGCCGCGACCGTCGCCGCGCAGGGTCACGGTCGTCTCGCCACCAGCGATCACGCACGCTGGTCGGCGGATCGGGTGATTGCTAAGTGCAATCTCGCGTGCGATAGCCGCCAGGACGCGCCCGACAACGCGCGCTTCTCCCTGGAGAAATGTGGTGAGGAGCAGGGTATTGAACCCTTCATCGCGCGCCGCTGCCAGCGCCGCTTCGGCTGCCAGGCGGTTGCTGCCAATGATCAGGTTGTGAACTCGCGCCAGCGCCGGATCGCCCGGCTTTGGCGTCTCAGCGATCTCGCCGCACGCGCCGCGCTGCAACCGATCCAGAATAGCGGCTGGCGTCTGGCGCGTCAGATCATATCGTTCGAGTATGCCAAGCGCATCGGCAAAGGTGGTCGGATCGGCGACGGTGGGACCGGAGGCGATCACGTCGAACGGGTCGCCGACCACATCGGACAGGATAAGGGTGACAACGGCGGCTGGCGCTGCCAACCGCGCAAGCCCGCCGCCTTTCAGCGTATCGAGGTGGCGGCGCAGAGTATTGATCTCATTGATCGATGCGCCGCACGCCAGCAACGATCCTGTCAAGCGTTGCAGGTCATCGAGCGTGATCCCCGGCGCCGGGCGCGTCAGCAGCGCCGATCCGCCGCCGGAGATCAGCGCCAGTACCAGGTCGCGTTCGGTCGTATGGCGCAGCAGATCGGCGATCCGTTCACCAGCGGAAACGCCGCGTGCATCAGGGATTGGATGCCCGGCTTCGATCACCTCGACGCGCGGACGTAATGCCGCCAGGTTTTCGGCGGCAATATGCCCTTCCTTGACGACAGCCACGCCGCCGGTCAGTCGCTCGCCAATGATCCCGGCGGCAGCGGCGGCCATTGGCGCTCCCGCTTTGCCTGCCCCAACGATCCAGATCCGGTCGAATGACCGGAGATCATACACTGCATCGCCAGCGTGGAGGTATTCGCCTTCGCGCCGCAAAAAGCGGCGCACCGCAGCGCCCGGCTCAACAGCCGCGATTGCTGCAGCAAGGATGCGTGTCACGGCGGCGCCGTGCGGCAGCGCGCGAAGCGTCGCCGTCAGGAATGATTCCGGGTTCATGCCGCGTCGTCCACCAGCGCCTCGAAGCGGTCGATGTCATTCCGAATGACGTTGAGACTGGCGCACCAGAACTCAGGCGCACGCAGATCGAAACCCAGTCGCGCCGCCAGGTCGATAGGACTTGCCAGACCGGTTGATGCCAGCAGGTCATCGTAACGCGCCCTGAACGTTTCAGGCGCACGCTGATACTCTGCGTACAACCCTAACCCAAACAGCAACCCGAACATATAGGGATAGTTGTAGAACGAAAAGCCACTGTTGTAGTAATGCCCTTTCACAGCCCACATGAACGGGTGCAGTGTCTGCTCATCAAGCACATCACCGTAGGTCTTCTTTTGCGCATCGGTCATCAACGCACACAACTCCGACACCGAGAGGTCGCGCACCGCACGTTGCTCGAAGAGCGCTGTTTCGAAGAGGAAGCGCGAGGTAATATCGACCACGACCTGGCAGGCGCCGCTCAGGAACGCCTCAAGGATTTCGAGCGTCTCATCGCGGGTTGCGTCCTGAAGCGCCGCATTACGCACAATCGTCTCGCAGAAGATGCTTGCCGTTTCCGCCAGGGTCATTGGCGTATCGCGGTTGAGCATCGTCTGCTGCGCCAGATTCAGGTTGTGGTAGCCGTGCCCGAGTTCGTGCGCCAGCGTGAACATGCTATCCGCCGTGGAGTCATGGTTCACCAGAATGCGCGACTCATCCCGTCGAAGCGGCATGCAGAAAGCGCCGCCAGCTTTCCCTGCCCGCGGTTCGGCATCGATCCAGTGTTCACGAAACGCCCGCGCAGCAAACGCTCCCAGGCGCGGCGAGTAGCGTGTGAATTGAGCGACAATGAACGCTTCCGCGTCGCTGAACTGCCAGCTGCGCCCACCACTGCCAACCGGTGCGAACAGATCGTACCAGGCGAGACGTTCAACGCCGAGCAACCGCGCTTTGGCGCGCAGATACCGCTGAAAAGCGGGGAAGAACTCGCGCGCGGCGCTCATCATCGCATCAAGCGTGGCACGGTCGATGCCGTTGTCGAACAGTGAGACATCGAGCGGGGACGCCCAGCGCCGACGACGGCTGAGTGCGAGGACCTGCCCTTTGATACTGTTAAGCGCTGCTGCAATGGGCAGTGCTGCGCGTTCCCAGGCGGCGAGTTCCGCTTCATGCGCACGGCGCCGCACCTCGCGGTCGGGATCACGCGCCAGATTGCGCACTTGGCTCATGGGCAACTCGACGATCTGACCACCGCGTTCGATTGGAACCATAATCTGTGAGGTCAGATTCTGGTACAGGCGCGTCCAGGCGATCCCGCCCGACAGATCGAGTTCTGCCGCAAGCTCCTCTTCGGCTGGCGACATCAGGTGACGGGCTTCTGCGGCGGCGCGCCGCACCAGGTAGGCGTGATCGCGCGCGACGGCCGAACGCTGTATCAATGTCTCGACATCCAGCCCGCCGAGCCAGGCGGTCAGCCGTTTCAGCAATTTTGTCAGTTTGACACTATCTTGCGTCAGCAGGCTAAGCGCGGCCTGCGCCTGCTCGTTGCGCGAGTCGGTTGCGACGAAACTGTAGACATACGCGCGAAGCGTCGAGAAGCGTTCGAGCAGATCATTCAGCGCTGCGACAGCGGTATTGAATGCTGCAACAGCGCTGTCATCGGTTGCCTGATCATCGCGCCAATCAATCTTCAGATGATCAAACAGCGCCGTAATGTCGTCGAACGCCTGACGCACGGCAGTCAGATCATGTTTGAACTCTGGCGAGTCGAGCGCAGGGTAGACAACAGTCATATCCCAGTGGGGAAGAGTTGCATTTACCGACGTGGTCATCGGACATTCCTTTGATATTCAACCGGAAAGCGAGATACATCTTATACAGATGGCATCGATCAAGAGCATCGTTCAAGAGATCGAGTCCATCATCAGGAGACGGCTGCACCGCAGGCATGTTGGAGATACCGTAGACGGCGGAAGGTCTGGAAGAATGCCAGGCGCTGATCCATAGCCGGATCAGGCGGCAGCGCCTGTATAGCCGCTGTAATCTGCTGCACTGCCTGGGTCAAACAGAGATCCTGGTCATCGACGGGTGCGCCATTTGCGCGCAGACGGCGAAACTCGGACTCCCACGGCACGCTGCATACGTGATGCGCAACTACTCCGATGACATCGGGGACGACTGCGTGATGACGCAACCAGTCCAGCCCCAGACAGAAAGTGACTGCAACGCACGGCGCTCGCTCAATCGCCAGTTTCAACAATTCGGCTTCATGACCAACTGCCAGCGTAAGCAGCGCTGTATCATTGGGTTGGAGCGCATCGGCGCTACGAAGCGGCACGTCGAGCAATTCCGCCAGCACGCGAGCAAGCGGTTCAGCCAGGCGATCAATGGGCGTGACACAGGTCAAGCGCCAGCGTTGCAACCGGGCGAGGCGGATCAGACGATAGAGGCTGATGGCAATATCGGGGTATGTAAAGTGGAAATCGGAGAACTCATCCACCCTGCTTCCGTCATCGTGGGTTGATCCAAGATATGCTGCGCCGTAGCTGGCATAGAAGCGTTCTCGCAGAGAACGGATGGCGCCAATCTCACGGTGGCGTTCGACCGCCTGCACATGCATCTGAATGCGAAGCCGACCCATCTCGCTTGTAGCGCACTTCAACGCTGTCTGAAACGCCATCTCCGCATCGTCGTATGCGCCGAGGCGCAGATGACAGCGCCCGATGAGCACGTGAACACTGCTATCACTCGGGTAGCGCTGACGTGTTATCTGAAGATGGTACAGCGCTGCGTAATCGTCACCTCGCAGAAACTGCGCCAGTCCCAGTTGATAGTGAACAGCCGGGTCGTCGGCATCGAACATCAGGCAATGCAGCAGAGCGTCAATTGCCTCATCGTACCTGCCAAGTTCAATCAAGATGCTGCCGATGTTGAAGTATGCCAGAAATCCGCCTTCCAGATTTGCGACAATACGAAACTCTTCTGCTGCTTTTGCCAGTAAGCCATGCCGATGGTAGTAGTTGCCAAGGGCGTCATGCGCTTCTGCGAGATGCGGATTATGCTCCAATGCGCGCCGGTATTCTTCCACCGCCTCTTCAACGCGGTTCGCCCGTTCGAGCACCAGACCGCGTTGAAAGTGAGCAATCGCCTCATCGTGTTGCGGCTCGCCGAGCATAGCCGACTCTCCTTTAGTTGTGCCACGTGAGTGCGTGAGGATGGATGGCTTCTCATCAATTTCTCAGAATTATAGCATATGAGAACCGGGGAGCGGGGATTAAGAATCGAGAACTGAGAACCGAGAACCGGGAACTGCGGGAGTTAGAGGTTAAGGGTTAGGGGTTAGGGGTTAGATCGCTGCATACCTGTAACCTATCTCCTATCCCCTATCTATCCCCTATCACCTCTATCCTCCCGCCTGCCGCCCGCTCCCTTCCCACATCCGCTCCCTTCACACGTTCAATCCTCAACGTTCAACGTCCCACCTCCCACCGGCAACCTTCCACCTTCCACCCTCAACGTTTCGACGACCGGCGCCAGCGTCTCGCGCTGGATCGCAAGCAGGCGACGGATGCCATCGGTTGCGAGATCGATCAGGGCATCGAACTCCGTGCGGCTGACGGCGCGCGCTTCAGCAGTGGACTGAACCTCAACGATGGCGCCATCCTCAGTCAGCACCAGGTTGCAATCCATGTCAGCGACGCTATCTTCACTGTAGTCGAGATCGAGGAGCGCACACCCGGCGACGTACCCGGCGCTGACCGCGGCAACGGCGCGCTGGAGCGGATTGGTTGCCAGCCGTCCGGCGGCGGTCAGGCGGTGCATGGCCAGCGCCAGCGCCACATACCCGCCGGTAATCGAGGCAGTGCGGGTGCCGCCATCCGCCTGAAGCACATCACAATCAATGGTGACCGTAAATCCATCGAGCGCTTCCAGGGAAACGGCAGCGCGCAGCGCGCGCCCGATCAGACGCTGGATTTCCTGCGTGCGTCCAGAGAGGCCGTTGCGTTCACGGCGAGTGCGCTGCACCGTCGAGCGCGGCAGCAACGCATATTCGGCAGTGACCCAACCGCGCTGCTGACCACGCAGCCACTGCGGCACGCCTTCTTCAACGCTGGCTGTGCAGAGCACCCGGGTATTCCCCATCTCGATCAGCGCTGAACCCTCGGCATAGCCATACGTGTCGATGCTGATCCGAACCGGGCGCAGATCGGACGGCGCCCGTCCATCATTGCGAACCATACAAACTCCTGTGAACCGACAATGGTATAATCGATGTTGTGCAAGATTTCACGGTTTGGTTACCACGACAGGAGCTGCCAATGACGACTGCCCCTCCACAGGTTCCTTTCGACGCCGCGCTGCGTGACGGACGCACCGTTCACATTCGTCTGATAGAGGCGGGAGACAATGAGCGCCTGATCGCGTTCGGAGCGGCGCTGCCCGAGAACGACTGGCTGCATGCCGAGAATGACCTGCGCAGCCCGGAAGTGGTGGCGCGTCTGGTCAACGCACGCGATGCCGAGCACTGGCGACAGATCGTGGCAGTGGCGCCCGACGGCGCGATTGTTGCGTATGCCTCGGCGCGCCAGTTGCCGGGCCGTTCGAGCCACGTGGCGGATATTCAATTGATCGTTGACAAAGCCTGGCGACGCTGCGGGCTTGGCACCGTCATGGCAGGCGAAATTGTCGCCCATGCGCGCAAACTGGGAGCAGCAAAAGTGTTCGTCGACATGGTTGAGGAACAGACCGCCGGCCAGGCCATTTTTACTCGCCTGGGCTTCAAACTCGAAGGGCGCCTCGTCAATCACATCCGCGATCGCCAGGGAAAGCCGCATAATCTGGTCGTCCTGGCATACCACGTCGAATGAACATTCAGCAGTGAAGGTTCAAAGCTGCCGGTAGAGCATTTTTCAAACACGTTGACGCGAAGACGCAAAGGCGCACAGTCTGGCGATCAAGATGACAACCTCTGCGTCTTCGCGCCTTCGCGTCAAACGTTCAGAGACATCCTCTAGAGCAGGCGCAGAATAGGCGTCTACCCTTCCAGCGTCGAGAGATCGCCAGGATCCTGACCCAGCGCCTGCGCCTTGAGCACGCGCCTCATAATCTTGCCAGAGCGCGTCTTGGGCAGCATCGAGACGAACTTGATGCTCTCCGGACGCGCGATCGGACCCATCTCACGCGCCACGTGCGCCTTGAGTTCGTCTTCCAGCGCTGGCGTGCCTTCGATGCCCGCCCGCAGAATGACGAAGCAGTGGATCGCGGTGCCCTTCACTTCATGCGGCAGACCGATGGCGGCCGCTTCCGAAACCGCCGGGTGTGACACCAGCGCGCTCTCGATTTCCGCTGTGCCCAGGCGGTATCCCGAAACCTTGATGACATCATCAATGCGCCCGATAATCCAGAAATAGCCATCCTCGTCCCGGCGCGCCGAGTCGCCAGCCGTATACATGCCGGGCGGATCGCTGTTCCAGTACTGATTGACGTACCGATCCGGGTCGCGCAGAATGGTGCGCATCATACCGGGCCAGGGCGACTTGATAACCAACAAACCGTCCTCATTCGCGCTCTTGCTGCGCCCCTGCTCATCAACCACATCCGCCTCGATGCCGAGGAATGGTCGAGTGCCAGATCCAGGCTTGAGCGGCGTCGTAGGATTGGGCGTAATCATGAAGCCGCCGGTTTCGGTTTGCCACCAGGTATCCATAATCGGGCAGCGCCCCTTGCCAATGACATTGTAGAACCAGCGCCAGGCTTCGGGATTGATCGGCTCGCCGACCGATCCAAGCAGGCGCAGGCTCGACAGGTCATGACGATTGGGCCAGGCGTCGCCAAAGCGCATGAGACCGCGAATGGCGGTTGGCGCCGTGTAGAGAATGTTGATGCCGTACTTCTCAACCAGGCTCCACCAGCGGTTCGGATAGGGATAGTTGGGCGCGCCTTCGTACATGAACGACGTTGCGCCTTCGATCAGCGGACCATACACAATGTACGAATGCCCGGTGACCCAGCCGGGGTCAGCGGCGCACCAGTAGCGATCCTCCTCTTTGATATCGAACGTGAAGTGCAGCGTCGCCGACACGTGGACGGCATAGCCGCCGTGGACGTGAACGACGCCTTTGGGCTTGCCGGTGCTGCCGGAGGTGTACAGAATGTAGAGCGGATGCTCTGCATCGACCGGCACAGTCTCACAGCGCGCCGAGGCAATCGGCAGGCTCATCAGATCGTGCCACCAGTAGTCGCGCCCTGCCTGCATCTCGACATCGTGCCCGGTGCGCCGCACAACGATGCAGGTCTGGATCGACGGGCTGTGTCCCATCGCTTCATCGGCAATCTTCTTCAGCTCGACGATCTTCCCGCGCATGTAGCCGCCATCGGCAGTGATCAGTACTTTCGACTGCGCATCGGCGATACGCTCGCGCAATGCCTCGACTGAGAAGCCGCCGTAGATCACCGAGTGCGCTGCGCCGATCTTGGCGCATGCCAGCATTGCAAAGATCAGTTCGGGGATGCGCGGCATGTAGATCGACACGATGTCACCCGGCTGAACCCCCATGCTCTTCAGCACATTGGCGAACTTCGACACTTCGCGGTTGACGCCGAAATAGGAGAAGGCGCGGTAGCTGCCGTCTTCGCCTTCCCAGATGAGCGCCTGCTTGTTACGGCGGGCAGTTTTCAGGTGGCGGTCGATGGCATTATGCACAATGTTGAACTTGCCGCCGACAAACCACTTGTAGAACGGCTTGTTCGAGTCATCGAGCACCTTTTCCCATGGCTCGTACCACTCGAGGCGGTTCGCCATGTCTGCCCAGAAGAGTTGCGGGTGCTCAATCGACCACTGGTACAGCTCCTCCCAGGTCGAGAAGCCCTTCGAGCGCATGTATGCTGTGATGTTGGCTTGCTCAACGATGTGCGGCGCGGGCTGGTAGACACCCTGTTCATCTTCGAACTGACTGATCGTTCTCGGTTCAGCGACATCGATCGACATGCAGATTCCTCCCTAAGCATACTGACACTATCAGGCAACCGAATCCTGTCACCCTTCCATCGTACTGAGATCGCCAAGCGGTTCGCCGAGCGCCTGCGCGCGCAAGACACGGCGCATGATCTTACCAGACCGTGTTTTGGGCAGCGTCGGCGGGAACGAAATTGTTTCCGGCTTGGCGATGGGTCCCATCACTTTGCCGACGTGCGCTTTTAATTCATTCGCCAGTTCTTCCGATGGCGAATATCCGGCGCGCAACAGAACGAAGGCATGGATTGCATTCCCGCGAACCGGATGCGGCAATCCGATGACGGCGGCTTCCGCCACCGCCGGATGCGACACGAGAGCGCTTTCGACTTCGGCAGTGCCAAGGCGATACCCGGAAACCTTGATGACGTCGTCGGTGCGGCCAATGATCCACAGATACCCGTCGGCGTCGCGCTTGGCAGCGTCGCCGGTCAGATACATGCCGGGGTAGCGGCTCCAGTACTGCTCGATATAACGCTGATCGTCGCCATAGATGGTGCGCAACATCGCGGGCCAGGGGCGCTTGATGACCAGTGAACCCTCGACGCCCGGCGGCACGCTCTGCCCCTGCTCATCAACGACATCGATTTCAACCCCGGGCACAGGGAATCCGCACGACCCTGGCTTCATTGGCAGTGAGGCGAAGTTCGAAATCATCGGACGTGAGGTTTCAGTCTGCCACCAGTTGTCGATCACCGGGCAGCGCCGCTGTCCGATCACTTCATAGAACCAGCGCCAGGCTTCGGGGTTGAGCGGTTCACCCGCGCACGCCAGCAGACGGAGCGTGCTCAGATCGCGACGCTTGGGCCAGGCATCGCCATACCGCATCAACCCGCGCACGCCGGTTGGCGCCGTGAACATCAGCGTGACGCCATGCCGTTCGATCAGGTGCCACCAGCGATCCGGGTAAGGATAGGCGGGCGCGCCTTCGTACATCAGCGTCGTGATGCCGTGCATTAACGGCCCATACAGCACAATCGAGTGCCCGACAATCCAGCCCGCATCGGAGGTGCAGAAGAGCGTATCTTCCTCTTTGAAGTCGAGCACATACTTCAGCGTGGTGTACACGTCCACCATGTAGCCGCCAAGGGTATGGACCACACCCTTAGGTTTGCCGGTGGAACCGGAGGTATAGATGATGAAGAAGGGGTCTTCCGCATCGAGCGGCTCGCTCTCGCAGCGCGCTGAGGCGATTGGCAGACTCATCAGTTCATGCCACCAGTAGTCGCGCCCGGCGCGAATATCGACCTCGTGCCCGGTGCGTTTGATGACCACGCACGTTTCGATCGACGGAGCGTGATCAACGGCCTGATCCGCAATCTCTTTCAGCTTGACAATCTTCCCATTCAGCAGGCTGCCATCCGCCACTACCAGCACTTTGGCGTGCGCATCCTCGATACGGCTGCGCAGCGCCTCGGTCGAAAGACCGCCGTAGACGACAGTATGAACGGCGCCAATCCGGGCGCACGCCAGCATGGCAATCGCCTGCTCTGGACAGCGTCCGGTGTAGATGGCCACCCGATCCCCCTTGCGCACACCAAGCGATTTAAGCACATTGGCGAACTTGTTCACATCGCGGTAGAGTTGCCAGTAGGTGTAGGTGCGAACGATGCCGTCTTCACTCTCCCAGATCAGCGCCACCTTGTTTTTGCGCCATGTCTGCACGTGACGATCAAGGGCGTTGTACGCCATGTTCGTCTTGCCGCCAACGAACCATTTGTAGAAAGGGGCATTGCTGTCATCGAGCACGGTGTGAAACGGCTCAAACCAGTGCAGCGCCTGGGCTGCCTCTGCCCAAAACCCATGCGGATCTTCGATTGAACGACGGTAGACCGACTCATAGTCGCTCAGGTTCGCAGTGCGAGCGGCTTCCTCCAGCGGACCAACGACAACGTCAGCGACTGCGACGTTGTTGGTCGAACCAATCGCGTGGGTGAGTGTCATTCGTTCACCTCCTGGCGTCAATGCTGTGCGATTAGAGCGACTCGCGGAGAGCGCCCGTCGCCGCACGACATCGTGCTGTACAGGGCTTACACCAGACTCGGGCATATGCGGGGATGTGTGTACTGATTGTAAACACTATATGCGGATGATGTCAAGTCAACTTAAGGCTAACATCAAGATTTTGTAAAAATGAAGCAAGGTAAACGCGCCGCACACCTCATGCTATGCGCTGTCAACGAATAGGGAAACGAATAAACGAATGGCGCCGAAGAACGAATGCGCCCCTCCGTGCGCCTCGTACCCCTCTTGCTTCGCGCCTCGCACCTCGCACTCTCACCTCGCGCCTCGCTCCTGTTTCGTCTGTCAACGAATGGGGAAGCGAATAAACGAATGGAAGCGAATAACGAATGTGCACCGTCTGCCACTTACCCAAACTCCGCTTGCCGCTTCCCACTCCCTTCTCCCCATTCACGCCGCGCGCCTCTCGCCTCGCATCTCTCGCCGTGCGCCTCACGTCTCTCACCTCTCGCCTCACGCCTCTCACCTCTGGCCTCTCATCTACCGCAGACACCCGCCTGCGCGCAGGAGGTCGCGCAGGCGCGGCGTGCCATGCGCTTCGAACATGCTCACCTGAGCGAGGAAGAGCTGCGCCGTCGTCAGCGCATCATTGAAGGCGTTGTGTTCGGGGTAGACGGGCAATCCAACGCTTTCCGCCAGTGCACGCAATTGCAACGCCGGTTCCTGATCCGATCCAGAGCCTTCGATCAGATGCTGATGGCGCTGAAAATGCCACGCCAGCCGCGCCGTGTCAATCGCGGGACCGCGCGGCTCGACCCCGTAGAGCCGCCGCATCGCCTGGCGCAAAAAGCCGATGTCAACGTCGGCGACATGCACCACCAGCACGCGTCCTGTCAGCCGCTGGAGCATCACAGGGATCACGTCATCGAGCGGCGGTGCGTGCTCGACATCCTGCGGGAGCAGGCCATGAATCCGAATGGCTTCTGGATTGACCGGGGCATCATCTGGCGGACGCACCAGGGAGTACCAGCGCCGATCCATGCGGATGCGCCCTTCGTCAATGTCAACCAGCCCGATCGCCAGCAGCGCGTCGCGGCGCGGGTTCAGCCCGGTGGTTTCGACATCCATCACGCTGTATGGTACGTCACGCCAGAGCAACGCCGGGTCGGGGCGCGGCGCATCGAGATACTGGACCACAGGTTCAGGAAGGTTGGCGGGCCGACGGCGAAACAGGAACATGGCAGCCCCCATCATGGGATCAGACTGAAATGTCACCGGTCGTGCAGTTCGACAGGCTCACTGCACGACGCCCTCACGCGATCAGACTGGTCTGGAAGGTGACCGCCACCGCACGCTGCGCTACAGCGACCGCACGCAGCGCCTCTTTCAGTTCCCGCCGTTCGAGAGGGGTCAGTTTATCGACTTCGACCTGATTGCCCGGCTCGAGACCCTGGCGCAGTTGCTGATACTGCCAGCGCAAACGCAACAGTCCGATCAGTTCAAAGGCGGCAATCAACTCCTCAGCGCTGGTTTCGCTCAAGCTGCTGTGGTTGGCCGATTTGCGCAGGCGGGTGATGGTATTGGTGTCGGGCACGCCTGCTTCGAGCGCGAAGAGGCGCGCCAGATCGACGATCATCGCCGTACCGCGGTACTTCAGGTCGATCACGCCGCGCTGATCGCCGCGACGTTCCAGCACCAACTGACGGAAGAAGTTGATCGGCGCCGTCTGACGCAACGCAGCGCGCGCTAGCCTTCCAAGGAAGATCCGGTTCTCACGGGCGCGGAGGATAATCGGACGCAGCGATGCTTCGGTGTCCAGCGTGCCGTAGACAGGACGCAGATCGAAGAAGATTGCGGTCTGGAGCAGCGCCTCTTCGCTGGGGACGCTGATCCACTGCCGGAAATAGTTCTGCCAGACAGATCGCGGCTGACGCCATTGCGGGTTGGTCGCCATCACATTGCCCGGGCACCGCGGGAAGCCGCAGCGCACCAGTTGCTCAACGACCCGTTCCGCCAGCGCCTCGAAGTAGGCTTCAGCGCCTTCTGGCGCATTGTCGGCGTAGATCAGCGCATTGTCCTGGTCGGTGCGCAACGTTTGTTCGTAGCGCCCTTCGCTTCCCAGCACCAGCCAGGCATACGGGCACGGCGGAGGACCAAGCGCCGCCTCGGCATCCCGAATAATATGCACCAGCAGAGCGTCATGCGCCGCCGCCACGGCGCGCCCGATATCGCTGACCCTGGCGCCTGCGTCGAGCAACCCGCCGACTGTGGCTGTGACCTGTTCGGTGTAAGCGCGCAGGTCGGCGTCGCTGTGCGCACGCACCAGGCGCTGCGGCATAAGCAGCGGGTTGTGGCTTTGCAGGCGCAAAAAATCACGATAACTGACCACGCCGATGATCTGCCCGCCATCGCTCAGTGGCAGATGGTGCACGCCGTGTTCGATCATCTTCAGCAACCCCTCGAACACCAGGCAATCGGCAGGCGCCGTGATGGCAGGGGCGCTCATCACCTGCGCAATCGGGGTGTTGTAGTCGAGACCTTCAGCCACAACCCGGTTGCGCAGGTCACGATCGGTGACGATGCCGCTCCCTGCGTCGAGCACGCCATACGGCGGCAGATCAACAATCAGCGCCGATGCCTGCGCCTCACGCATCCGACGCGCCGCTTCGCGCACGGGAGTGTCGGGAGACACCGTCACCAGCGGTTCGGTGATCAGGTCACGCAGACGGGTCTGAAAGAGTTCGGGAGCAGCGGTCGCATGGCGTTGCTGAAGCGCGTGTTCAAGCCGATCCGTAATCGACCGCGCAAAGAATTGCGCAAATGAGGGATAATCGCGTCGTAACTGATGAAACAGCGCCGCCGGGATGAGATAACAGAGAGTCGCTTCATGCGCGCGCACAGTACTGATTGGCGGTTTGCCTCGAATGAGCGAGACATACCCAAAACACTCCCCCTCACTCAACGTGTCGGTCAATTCCACCACGCCATTCCGTTCCTGCAACAGATCAACGCTGCCGCGCCGGATCAGGTAGAGAAACGAGGCGGGCTTCCCGCCCTGCGTCAGGATGTGGGCGCCCTGCCCGAAATACTCGATCTGCACCGCGCTTGCGATGCGCTGGATCTGAAGCAACGGCAACTGGCTGAAAGGCGGGTGCTCCAGCAGAAAACGAACAATCTCTTCCATCGCATCGTCACCTCATCGTGCGCTGCGGATATCCTTGACATTCAACCGCACGGCGTCACCGCCGTTCCACTCATCGGCCTCGAAGGTGTATGCCACGTCGATCCAGCGCGGTTGATCAAAGTAGCGCGCCAGATGCCCAAAGCGAAACGCGATGGCATCGAAGGGACCTGCGCCGCTGGCATCGGTCAGGCGCAATTTCAGGTGTTGCCCTTCGCTCCCCCGCGGCCATGCGCCGATGACCTGCACCCGGCTGCTCATCAGCACCGGTTGCGGGTTACCCTGACCGAATGGCTCCAGTTTTGTCAGTTCCTTCAGCAGATCATACGACAGTTCGCCAAGCGAAATTTCAGCATCGATCCGAAGGCTGGGAACCAGCAGATCATCAGCCAGGCGCTGATTGGCATAGCGCACCAGGCGCTCTTCGAGATCCGGCAGGCGGTTGGTGGCGATGGTAAACCCGGCGGCCTCCGTGTGCCCGCCGAAGCGCTCAAACAGATCGGCGCAGGCGGTTAATGCCTCAATGATGCTGAAACCTGGAACCGAACGCGCCGAACCGCGCGACCACGTTTCACCTCGCTCGATCAGCACGGTTGGCCGACCAAACTCCTCGACCAGGCGCGCCGCTACCAGTCCGACCACGCCAGCCGGATACCCGGCGTCGTCAAGAACAATAATCCGCTGGCGGTCCTTGCCCAGCGCCCTGATCTGCGCACTCGCCTGCTCGTGGACACTCTTCGACAGATCCTGACGCTGACGGTTCTGGACATTCAGTTCACGCGCCAGACGTTGTGCACTATCGAGTTCTTCAGCGAGCAACAGTTCGTAACTCAAGCGCGCGTTGTCAATTCGACCGGAAGCGTTCAAACGCGGTCCAAGCCCAAAACTGATGTCAGTCGACGTCACCCTGCCTGGCGTCAGACCGGCGGCTTCGATCAACGCGCGCACCCCCGGCCGCTGTGCGGCATTGAGCGCCTTCAGGCCATGCGTGACCAGCACGCGATTTTCGCCGATCAGCGGTCCCATGTCGGTGACGGTGCCAATGGCAACGACGTCCAGCAGATCATCCTTCTGGAGCGTTGAGCGCAGACCGCGTCGCACCAGCGCACGCGCCAGTTGGTAGGCAATGCCCACGCCGACCAGATGCTTGAACGGATACGGGCACCCCGGTTGTTTGGGATTGACGATTGCCAGCGCATCGGGGAGGCGCGCAGGCGGCTCGTGGTGGTCGGTAATGATGAGATCCAGCCCGACAGCGCGGGCATGATCCGCTTCGCGCACATTACTGATCCCGCAATCGACGGTGATGAGCAGGCGAACGCCTTCTTGCGCCAGTGCATTGATCGCGGCAATATTCAGACCATACCCCTCGCGAACACGATGCGGCACATAGGGATGAATCATTCCGCCCATGGCGCGAATGACCTGCACCAGCAACGTCACGGCTGTCACGCCATCGGTGTCATAATCGCCATAGACCGCCATCGGTTCGTGGTTCTGGATGGCCGCGACGATCCGCTGGACGGCCGCTTCCATGCCGCGCAGGCTGAAGGGGTCGTTCAGGCGATAGTCGGAAGAGAAAAATTCCCGGATCGCGCTCTCGCTCCGCAGACCACGCTGATAGAGCACAGCGGCGATCAGCGGCGGAAACTGGCGAAAGGCGGCAACGAACTCGTGCGGCGTTTCGTGGACGATCCAGCGTTTATTGCGTGCGGACAACCGGGATGCAGACATATCGAGATTCCTGAACGTTCAACCGCAACCTTCCCACCTTCAACCTTCTCACCGCCTCGCGCCGCTCTTCTTCCCCCTATGCCAGAACCATGAGCGCGATGTAGATTGCTGGCGCACTGAACAACACGCTATCGATCCGATCCAGGATGCCGCCATGGCCAGGGATGAGGCTGCCAGCATCTTTCAGCCCGGCCTGACGCTTAATAAACGACTCGGACAGATCGCCAATCGGTCCGGCAATACCAGCAACAACTCCAATAAGCGCCGTCGCCCAGAGCGAGAGCGGCAAACCAAACAGCGCCAGCGCCAGGAACGCGCCAGCGAGCGCGCCCAGCATCCCTCCAGCGGCGCCTTCCCACGTCTTACGCGGGCTGAGCGACGGCGCCATTCTGCGGCGTCCCCAGCGCTTGCCGACAAAGTAGGCAAAGACGTCCTGCCCCCAGGTCGCCATCAACACCAGAGCGATCCAGGCGGCGCCGGGTTGTGGCTGGAGGGGGGCGAGCAACCCGCCGTGCAGCGGGGTTTCCAGAGCGCGGATCAGGATCAGAAATCCCAGGAGACCACCGATATAGAGGGCGCCGCCGAACGTCAACGCCCACTCCGCCACGGCGCCATGCTGCGCGTGACGCGACGCACAGGCTGCCAGACTGATCATCACCGCCAGTCCGAGCGCAGGCGCCAGCAGATCGACGCCGGTCAGCGCCCGAACGATCATTGCACCCAACATGAGCGCCGCCACAACGACGCCGAGGGCATAGTTCGACTGGTACCCGCCGTGGCTGAACGCCGCATACAACTCGCCCAATCCGATGACTGCAGCGGCGACCGCCAGCATTGTAAATGGCCAGAAGCCCCACCACACGCAGACGACCACGAGCGGCAGCAGCACGACTGCGCTCAGCACCCGTTGGACCAACGCGCTAGGATTCCTCTGAGAGTCCGCCGAAGCGGCGTTCGCGTTGTCCATAGTCGTGAATCGCCTGACGCAGATGTTCAGGACTGAAATCGGGCCAGTAGACCGGCGTCGTCCAGTATTCGCTGTAGGCGGCCTGCCAGATTAGAAAATTCGAGAGGCGCCATTCGCCGCTGGTACGAATGATCAGATCGGGGTCGGGCATCCCGCGGGTCGAGAGATGATCGCTGATCATCTCTTCGGTGACATCTTCGGGTCTGACGCCGAGGGCGATCAATTCACGCACCGCATCGACGATATCAGCGCGTCCGCCGTAATTGAACGCGACCGCCAGCGTGATACGGGTATTATAGCGCGTCAGTTCGATAGCATCGAGGATCTTCTGGCGCAGTTCGGCGGAAATGTTGTCGAGGCGACCGAGATGACGCAGGCGCGCACCTTCGCGGTGCAGATTGATCGTCTCGCGGTCGATAAAATCGCTCAGGATGCGCATCAGGCCATCGACTTCCGCCGACGGTCGCGACCAGTTTTCGGTCGAAAACGCATAGAGCGTCAGGTACTGCACACCCTGCTCGGCGCACTCCGTCACAATCCGGCGAATATTCTCCGTGCCGGCGCGATGACCGGCGAGGCGCGGCAAATGGCGCTGGCGCGCCCAGCGACCATTCCCATCCATAATGATTGCAATATGCCGGGGAATGCGTGCGCGCTGCGACATGTCACCAGTATCCTATCACGAAATTGAGCCGTTCAGCAGATACGAGCGCTGATGAGCGGGGCGCCAGCGGCGCCGATGCTACGCGCAGCGCACCGCCCGAACAGTCGCCGATCAGATTTCCATCACTTCAGCTTCTTTGACAGCCCCAATATGATCAAGTTCCCGCACGTAGCGATCGGTCAGCTCTTGCAACTTCTCCTGAGCGCGGCGATGCTCGTCCTCCGAGATCATCTTTTCGTGCTCCAGGTCACGCAGATCTTCGAGCGCCTCACGGCGGATATTGCGCAGCGCCACCTTCGACTCCTCCACGCGGGCGCGCACCAGTTTGGTCAACTCCTTACGCCGCGCCTCGGTCAACTGCGGGATCGCCAGGCGAATCAGACGTCCATCGTCGGTGGGTGTGATGCCGAGTTCAGAGTTCATGATCGCCTTGGTAATCGCCTTGACCGTATTTACGTCGAACGGCTGGATCACCAGCATACGCGGCTCTGGCACAGTGATGGTCGCAAGCTGATTCAACGGCAGCGTTGATCCATACGCCTCGACGTGCAGATGCTCCACCAGCGCCGGCGACGCCCGCCCCGTCCGAATGGTCGCCAGATGGTTGCGCAGCGCCTCGGTCGCCTTTTTCATTCGGCTTTCAGCCTCACGCAGGACGTCATTGACCATACGTTTCCTCGTTTCCTTCTCTGCAGCGGAGTCGTCGGCGGCCTGGCGCTATTGCAACGGATGATTGCTGACCAGCGTGCCGACGTGCTCCCCCAGGACGATCCGCTCAATATTTCCCGGCGTCAGCGGATCAAACACGATGATAGGAATGTTATTATCCATACAAAAGGTCAGGGCGGTGCTATCCATCACGGTCAACCCGCGACTCAGCGCTTCCATATAACTGATGTATTCAAAGCGTTTCGCGTCAGGATACCGACGCGGATCGGCGCTGTAGACGCCGTCAACGCCGTTCTTTGCCATCAGAATGATTTCGGCGTGAATCTCCGCCGCACGCAGCGCTGCTGCGCTATCGGTTGTGAAGTACGGGTTGCCTGTGCCAGCGGCGAGGATAATAACGCGCCCCTTTTCCAGGTGGCGCGTGGCGCGTCGGCGAATATACGGCTCGGCAACTTCATCCATTTTAATCGCAGTCATAGCTCGTGTAAAGACGCCCCGGCGCTCCAGTGCATCCTGAAGCGCCAGTGCGTTGATAATCGTCGCCAGCATCCCCATGTAGTGCGATTGCGCCGCGTCCATGCCGCGCGCAATCGCCTGATTGCCGCGCCAGATATTTCCCCCGCCCAACACAACCGCAACCTGTACGCCAAGCCGAAGCACGCGTTCAATCTCCTGCGCGTAATACTCGAGCATCTGCGGATCGATTGAGTGAGCGCCGCCGCCTGCAAGCGCCTCGCCGCTCAGTTTGAGCAGAATGCGGCGATATCGAGGTTCAGCCATGATGCCTCCGTACACCAGGCAGACATAGACGAAGGAACGCCTGTCGCGGCACGTTCACTCGTCGTCCGGCGGATCGCGATCTGCTCAGCCGCCGATTTCATAGCGAACGAAGCGCCGCACGACAATGTTCTCACGGATCTTTGCAATCGCTGCCTGGATCTTCTCTTCAATCGTCTGCGATGAGTCCTTGATAAACACCTGTTTCAGCAGCACATGCTCCCGATAGAACTGCTCAGGCGACATTCCGCTGGCGGCGATCTCGCTCTCCGGCACATCTTCGACACGGACGTAGCGCGGGTTCATAGCTGCAACCTGCATGGCGATGTCGCGCGCCAGTTGAATGAAATCGTCGGTGCGCGCCACAAAATCGGTCTCGCAGTTCAGTTCGACCATCGCGGCAACACGTGCGCCGTGATGGACGTACACCTCGATACGTCCTTCCTTTGCCTCACGCCCGGCGACCTTGTCGCTCACGCGCAGCCCGCGTTTGCGTAATTCTTCAATGGCCTTCTCGAAATCGCCATTGGTCTGCTCGAGAATATCCTTGCACTCCTTCACGCCTGCGCCGGTGCGCTCGCGCAGCTCCTTCACCATTTGAGCAGTAATTTCAGCCACGATGACTCCTTCTCTCTGACATAAAAACAGGGAAGATCGAAGGCGGCGCGGCTGCCTTCAGTCTTCCTTGCATCTCTTACACCATCATCCTACTCGACCGCCCCGGCCTCCTCGGCGATCATGCGTTCTGCCGCTGCCTGCTCATATGAGCCGCCTTGCGCCATGTCCGCCTGGAGCGACTCGCGCCGGTTTTGACCCTCAATGGCGGCATCAGCGATTTTCGCGGCGATCAGACGGATGCTGCGAATGGCATCGTCGTTACACGGAATGACATAGTCGATCAGATCGGGATCGCAATTGGTGTCAACCATCGCCACGATCGGAATGCCGACTTTATTGGCTTCTTTGACCGCGAGGTCTTCTTTGTGCGGATCGACGACAAACAGGGCGCCAGGCAATCGATCCATCGTTTTCACGCCGCCGAAGACCTTGTTGAGCTTTTCGATCTCGGCGTCGCGCTTGAGCGCTTCGGCTTTCGTGAGCTTGTTGAACTCGCCGCGACTGCGTTGTTCTTCGAGATTTTTCAGGTATTGCAATCGCTTGCGAATAGTCACGAAATTGGTCAGCGTCCCTCCCAGCCAGCGCTGGGTCACATAGAACTGCCCGGCGCGCGTCGCCTCTTCAGCGATTGTTTCCTGCGCCTGCTTCTTGGTGCCGACGAACAATACCTTGTTGCCCGCCGCCACGGTCTCAACAATGAACTGATACGCCGCTGTCAGACCAACGATCGTCTTCTGCAGATCGATGATGTGAATACCGTTGCGCGCCGTAAAGATGTACGGCCGCATCTTTGGATTCCACCGCTTGGTCTGATGCCCGAAATGCGCTCCTGCCTCAAGCAGCGCTCGCATCGAGACGAGCCGCTGCACTCCCTGGGTCATGCCCGATTCCTCCTTATGCTTCAGACTGGCAGACGCCCGCCTGCCAAACCCATGCCTCCACCGCTCCCTTAGACGCCGCACGACCGGCGCAAACCGGCAGGAGAGGCGGCAATAGAGCGATGTGTGTAATGAAGCGCGCCGCAGCGCGCCGTCTGGTAGTATAGCATACAAGCAAGGGGCGGGCAAATCTCGATGCCATTTTGCACGTTACGGAACGGTATGGTACGATGGCATTGAAGCAGACTCACCGTAATCTTGCGCTGATCATCGCACTCCGTGCGGTTGTCGGCGACGCTGGCGGCATTCACAATGTCTGATATTCCACAGAGAGAGCCTTCACCTGTCAATGTACCGCGGATTCTGTTCGCCATCTCCGATACCGGCGGCGGCCATCGCTCAGGCGCGCAGGCAATCGCCGCCGCAATCGAGCAGCGCGTGGGCGATGCGGTTGAAACATACATTATCGACATCTTTGCACATACCGGCGTTCCGGTGGTGCGGAATGCGCCGGTCGTCTACGATAAGCTCTCAACGCGCTGGTTGCCGCTCTACGATACGCTCTATCGCCTGACCGACGGTCGACGGCGTATTGATGCGTTGACGAAGGTCGTCTATTTTGCGGCGCACCGTAACATTCTGCGCGTGCTGGAAGCCGTGCGTCCAAAGCTGGTGGTGTCGGTGCACCCGTTGCTCAACCGTCTGATCGGCAATGCACGCCGCACCTATCGCCTCTCATTTCGTTTTATCACGGTTGTGACCGATCTGGTGAGCCTGCATGCCTCGTGGGCGGACCCGGATGCAGAACTGTGCATCGTTCCCACTGACGAAGCTTATGAGCGGATGCGTCGTTTGGGGATGCCGGAAAGTAAACTGGTGCGCACTGGTTTCCCCGTTCACCCCAAATTTGCTGCATACCAGCAGACCCGTGATGCTGCGCAGGCGAACCTCGGTCTTGCGCCTGAGTTGTTTACTGTGCTGGTCACGAGCGGCGGGGTGGGGTCTGGCAACATGGAGCAACTGGTGCGCAACATTCACACAGCGTATCCGCAGTTGCAGTTGCTGGTCGTCACCGGGCGCAATGCAGCGTTGCGCGAGCGTCTCGAGCAGAGCGGGTTCGGTCCGAATGTGCATATCTTCGGTTTCGTGACGAATATGGAAGAGTTGATGGCCGCCAGTGACATCGTGATCTCGAAAGCCGGCCCCGGCACGCTGATGGAGGCGCTGGTCATGCGTCGCCCGGTGATTGTGACGCAGGCGGTCGGCATGCAGGAGCGCGGCAACATCGACTTTGTGCTGAACCATGAACTGGGGTTGTTCTGCCCGACGATCGATCGCATCGTGCCGGTGCTGGCGGAGTTGATGGAACCTTCCACTTACGCAGCAGTGACGGCGCGCCTGGTCGATGCGGTTCCGCGCGACGGCGCGGCGCAGATTGCCTCGATCCTGCTGGAGCAACTGCACCTGGCGCCGCCGGTCCGCCGCCGTCGCCACCTGCGCCTGCCGTCGGTGCGCCTGCCGCGACCACGCGCAATCGTTCGGCGATTGCGCCTGCCGCGCCTCAGAGGATTGGGACGCTGGAAAAGACCGTCGTCGGGCAGACGGGCGTAACAACGTTGAACGTTGCGTGCGGGACACGTAGGGGCGCGCCGCTGGCGCGCCCACGCGCCGCTGGCGCGCCCACGCGCCGCTGGCGCGCCCACGCGCCAGGTGCGTGGTGTACGTTGCACATTGCACGTGCGAAGATTGTGGGCGGGGAGGCGGGAAGGCGGCAGGTTGAAGGCGTCAGGGTGCAGGTAAGCACGCGCTCCTGACCCCTAACCCCTAATCCCTAACCCCTAATCCCTAATCCCTATGCTGAACGATAGTCGTTGGAAGCCGTATGACCGAAGGCGTATCCAGACCCTGGTGGATTGCGGGACTCATAGCTGCCATAGCATTTCTGTGCATTTGGTGTGGGGTGTTTGCGGGCATTGGCGGTTGGGTCGCCGGGCGCGACATTGGACGGCGCGAGGCGCGCCTCGAACTGAGCGCAACCGCTGCGTTGCAACCGGTTCTGCCGGAACTCGGCGTCCTGGTCACGCGCCTTGATCGCAACGGTCCGGCGGCGCGCGCAGGCGTGGCGCGCGGCGATGTGATCGTGGCAATCGAGGGGGTGTATGTGCAGGATGCGCGCGATCTGCGCGATCAACTCTTACGCTATCGCGCCGGGGATACCGTTCGTCTGACCATTCTCCGTGATCGAGACGAGCAGACGGTCAGTGTGGCGCTTGGCGCGTTCCCTGGCAATCCACGGCTGCCGTATCTTGGCGTGTACTATACTGCTCGCGGTGAAGAACCGGCTGATCTGTGATGCGCCGTTCTGTTGTGTCCGAGGAGGGTGAAACCGAGTCTGCAACGTCGCCCCTTTCGCGACGGATTGTGTTGTTGCTCGCAGCGCTTGCCGGCCTCTGCTGGGCTGGGGCGCTGACGATGCTGATCTGGGGAAGCGTTGACCGACGGCAACCATACGATGCGCTGGAACGCATGGTATATTATATACTGGTTGTCGCCGCTGCAGTGCTGACGTTTGCGCCAGTCGAACATCGGTTTCGTCTGACAGGTCTGGCGGTTGAGGGAGTTTCTGGAACGGCGCTGCTCCTGTATACGCTGGCGTTTGTGCCGCCGCCGACTGCATGGTTGCTGTCTCCGCCAGACGCGCCAGTGTACGCTGTGATGGCGCTGGCCGTCTTCTGGTTTTGTTCATCGCTTGCCATGCCATTGCTCTACGCAGCAGGGCAACGTCTTTTCCGACAACGGGCGCGACGCTATGATCGCCGCCGTGCACGACGTCAGGCGTATGAGATTGGATTGCTGGCTGCATTGCTGATCGTTCTGGCGGGCCTGCGAACGCTGACGCCGGTTGCGGTTGCGCTGGTCGCCTTGATCATCGGAGTTGCTGAATTATTATTTCTGTCGTTTGTTGAGCCTGAACCATGATTCAGATTGCTATCATCGGCGTTGGACTGATCGGCGCGTCGCTCGGCATGGCGCTGCGTTCCGCCAATGAGCGCGAGTCCCCCCTGGGCGCCATTACTGTGACTGGTTTTGATACCGATGCGCGCGCGCTTTCCGAGGCGCGCGGCAGGCTTGCCATTGATCGTGAGGCGCGCACGCTGGCTGATGCAGTGCGCGACGCGCACCTGGTCATCGTTGCGGTTCCAGTGCAGGCAATCCGTACCGTGTTCGCCGACCTTGCGCCGCTGCTGCCACCCGGAGCGACGGTCACCGATGTGGCAAGCACGAAAGCGCAGGTCCTTGCGTGGGCGCGCGAACTGCTGCCCACGACCGTCGATTTCATTGGCGGGCATCCGATGGCAGGAAGCGAGAAGTCCGGTCCTGCCGCTGCATCGCCCGATCTCTTCCGCAATGCCATTTACTGCCTCTCGCCACGCGAACATACCCGCGAAACCGCTGTGCGCCTGGTTGAGGCAATGGTTGAGCAGATTGGCGCGAAACTCTACTACATCGATCCGGTCGAGCATGATGCATATGTGGCTGGCGTCTCGCACCTGCCGTTCATGATCTCGACGGCGCTGATGGATGTGGTGAGCCGCAGCCCCGGATGGCGCGAGATGGCGCCGCTGGCGGCCACGGGCTTCCGTGACGTGACCCGGCTGGCATCCGGCAGCGCCGAAATGCACCGCGACATCTGCCTGACCAATCGCGAGGCGCTGGCGCGCTGGCTCGATGAAATGTCGCAACGCCTGGCGGAATTGCGCGATCAGGTCGCCGCCGGCGATGGCGAAGCGCTGCTGGCATGGTTTCGCCGCGCTCGGGAGGCACGGGATCAGTGGCTGGCGGAACGCCCCAACATGCGCCCTGGCGAGCAGGAGTTCCATGCGATGATCGATATGGCATATGAACGACCGGGACTCTTCGGGCGCTGGGGTCCCGGTCCGCGTCAGCGTAAGTAGCCGCACATGAGGTTCCAATGGATCGTCCAATCCGCGTGCTGATTGCAAAACCAGGTCTGGACGGGCATGACCGCGGTGCGAAGGTTATTGCCCGCGCATTGCGCGATGCCGGCATGGAGGTGATCTACACCGGCATTCAGCAGACGCCGCAGATGATCGTCGAAGCGGCGCTGCAGGAAGATGTCGATGTTATTGGTCTTTCGATTCTCTCCGGCGCTCACATGACCCTGCTGCCGCGCGTGATGGAATTGCTGCGCGACCACGGCATGCACGACGTGCTGGTGGTGGCAGGCGGGATCATCTCCGATGAAGACGCCCGGATATTGAAAGAGCAGCACGGTATTGCCGAAGTGTACGGACCCGGCGCTTCGACCCACGACATTGTGCGATTCATTCAAGAGCAGTGCAGAACGAGGGCCTGACTGCGTGGATCTGGCACAGGCGTTGCTGGAAGGCAATCGGCGCGCGCTGGCGCAGGCGCTGACCCTGGTGGAAACTGGCGGTCCGCAGGCGCGCATGTTGCTTGCCGCCCTGTTCGCACACACCGGTCGCGCGCATATCGTCGGCGTGACTGGCGCTCCTGGCGCTGGCAAATCCACCCTGGTCGCCGCCCTGGCAGCGCACTGGCGACGCACCGGTCGCACCGTCGGCATTATTGCGGTCGATCCGACGTCGCCATTCACACGCGGCGCCATCCTGGGCGACCGAATCCGCATGCAGGCGCTCAGCGGCGACTCTGGCGTATTCATTCGCAGCATGGCAAGCCGGGGGCGACTGGGCGGCATCGCCCGCGCAACCGGTGACGCAGTAGCCGTGCTCGACGCCGCCGGTTTTGATATGGTGCTGGTCGAGACGGTCGGCGCCGGTCAGGGCGAGGTCGAGATTGCTGCAACTGCTCATACCACCATTGTTATCGAAACTCCTGGCGCCGGTGATGATATTCAGGCGATCAAAGCTGGCATTCTCGAGATCGCTGATCTTCTGGTCGTCAACAAAGCGGATCGCGATGGCGCTGAACAAACTGTTCGTCAGTTGCGCGCCATGCTCAGCCTGGCCGATCTGCCAGCCGACGGCTGGACCCCGCCCGTGCTGACCGCGGTTGCCACACGTGGCGAAGGCATTGAAGCAATTGCAGCGGCGACGGAGCGGCACCTGGCTTATCTGCGCGAAAGCGGGCGCTTCGCCGGGCGTGAACAGGAACGCGCCAGGCGTGAACTGCGGTTAATTCTTCAGGAAACGGCGCTCGCACGAGTGCACGCGCGCGTATCGTCTTCCGACTGGGACGCATTGATTGCGCAGATTGTCGCGCGCACGCTCGATCCATACGCCGCTGCGGATCAACTGCTTGATCGTGCATGGTCCAATGCAGGCGGGTAAGAGTCTGTCCAAACATGGGGACCAGGTGTCATTACGAGCGGAGCGACGCAATCTACAAATCAGTACTTCTGGGGAATGCCCTACACACCGCAGATGTGGTATAACCAACACCGGCATCGTCGGGCCGTCGTCAACGCATCGTTGTTTCAGGAAGAGGTCTGCATGGAACATCACGCCGCCTTCGACTACATCCGCGATCTCCTGACCCTGCCGGAAGTCGTCGAAACTCGTCACCACATGCATCACAGTATTCCCAAACACGATCATCTGACCCGTTCAGTCCGCATGTCATACCATCTGAGCCGATTGCTGCGCGCCGACATTCGCACATGTGTACGCGCCGCTCTGCTCCACGACATCAACTCGCGCGCAGGAACGCTGACGACGCACGGGCGCGTGGCAGCGCGCTGGGCTGCCGAGAGAGGCGAGGACCCGGCAGTCTGCGCGGCGATTGAAAGTCATATGTATCCGCTCGGTCCGGCGCCGACGTCGCGCGAGGCGTGGGTGCTGGTGCTGGCTGATAAAGCAGCATCGTTGGGGGACATCAAGCAGTTTCTGGTAGGACTGATTGATGGCAGCAGTCTGGCGAATCGTCGTCGTCTGAAGGAGACCGATCCCCACTATCGTCAGCGAACGCGGCGACGCCTGTTTCGCCGCTGGCGCGCACGATATACGCTATAGTCTGTCACATAGCTCACCCGCCCGGCGCCTGAAGTCGCGGGCGCCGGTTGCGAAGCCCGCCTTTGCGGACCAGATCCGGCGATACCGATTTCTTTTCTCAAATTCTACCAATGGCTTCTCCCAGGCGCTGCGCCGCCTCGACAAGCTGATCCGGCGAGTACAGACTGAACGCCAGACGCAGGGTGTTGCGTCGCGGTTCGTCGAGATAAAAACGCGATCCGGGAAGGTACGAAACGCCTGACTGTTCGGCGCGCGGCAGCAGTTCTCCGGCATCGATTCCCTCTGGCAACTCCACCCACTGAAAGAAGCCGCCGCCCGGCACGACGAAGCGGCACCCGGCTGGCAGATAATCGTGCAGCCCTTTTGCGAGCGCGTTGCGTCGCTCACGATAGGCAGCACGCAGGCGAGCCACGGTTGCGTCAAAATCGCCCGCTGTACAAACCTCGGCAACGGTCAACGCCACAAACGGATTGAGTCCGCCGCCGCTATCGAGCAGCCCGCTGCCGATCAGTCGCTGCGCCAGCGACGCATGAGAGGTCACGTAGCCGAGACGCAGCCCCGGCGCCAGCGATTTTGAGAAGGATCCGATGCGCGCAACCGTGCCCGGAGGCGCTATACTCCACACCGATGGCGGCGCGGGATCGTCGTAACTCAGTTCGCGATACACGTCATCCTCAACCAGCAACACTCCGTGCTCTGCTGCGACTGTTGCCAGCGCCCTGCGGCGTTCGAGACTCATACACGAGCCGGTTGGGTTGTGATGCGTGGGAACGAAGTAGAGCATGCGCGCCTGTTTGCCCCGCCGCGCCAGACGCGCCAGCAGCGCTTCCAGTGCATCGACATCAACACCGTCGGCATCGGACGGAACGGCAGCCAGTTCCAGCGGATGGTCGCGCAGGATGCGCACCGCCAGATGATACGTCGGCGACTCAACGAGCACCGTATCACCGGGGGTTGTCCACAGCGTGCAGAGCAGATCCAGCGCCTGCGATGCGCCAGCCGTGATGATGACATCGACCGGATCAGGCGCACGTGCATCGGTCTGCGCAAGACGGGCGCAGATCCATTCGATCAGCGGGCCAGGTCCGCGTTCGGCGCCATACGTCAGGGCATCAGCGCCATAGCGCTCAAGCGCTGTTGCTGTGGCGCGCTGCAACGCCGCTACGGGCAGCAGAGCAGGGTCGGGATGCCCCCATCCAAGATCAAGAATGCCAGGACGACGGACAATTTGAACAACAGGGAGCATAGGTATACGACACGTGGTCGGGCAAAGGCTACATGTCCCCTTGCAGGCTTGCGGCAATGCCTTCGATCAGTTGTTCGTTCGTGAACGGCTTGTGCAACACCGGCAGTCCAGTGCGCTGGAGAAATGCGCTGCTCCGCTCACCCATGGTATCGCCAGTCAGAATCAGCCAGCGCAACGATGGCTTGAGCGCCTGAAGCCGTTCATACAATTCGACGCCGTCCAGCCCGGGCATCTGCAGGTCAGTGATCACCAGCGCATAGTCCCAGGCAATCGCGCGCGCCAGCGCCTCTTCGCCTCTGCAAACGGCGTCGACGCGGCATGCGAGACGTTCCAGCGCGCGCTGCGCCATGGTACGCACCTGATCGTCGTCTTCGACGAGCAAAACAGAGAGATTGGGCGGTAAAGAGACCAGCGGCGCCTTCCCCTCCTCCGGCGGCCCGTCAGTCCGTCGCAGGCGCACCTTGAAAGTGGTTCCGACGCCCTGACTGCTCTCCACCCACACTTCGCCGTGATGTTGCTGCACGATGCTGTATACCACAGCAAGCCCCATTCCCATGCCCTGCCCGACATCGCGGGTGGTGAAGAACGGCTCGAATACGCGCGACAGATGTTCCGGCGCAATTCCCGGTCCGGTATCCTCAATCGCCAGCACAACGCTGTCAGGTTCGACTCTGGCGCTGAAACGCAGGCAACGCGGCTCGCCAGGCAGACGAAGCGCAAGCGCCTGAATAGCGTTCAGCGCAATGTTGAACACCACCTGCTCGATCTGATGCAGTTCGCCCAAAATGTGCGGCAAATCAGAGGGCAGATCAATGGTCACGACAACATTCTCGGCGGCGATCCTGGACGCCAGGCGCTGCAATGTTTCGTTGATCACCAGGGAGAGATCGACGGGAGCGAGTTCCAGCGTGCGAGGTTGCCCAAATGCGCGCAACTGATGGACAATCGCAGCGGCGCGCCGCGCAGCGCGTTCGATCTGCTCGAGATCAGCGCGCACTGAAGGCGGGATATCCTCGCCAAGTTGCAGTTGCGAAAGCCCGAGGATGACCGCCAGCGGATTGTTCAACTCATGCGCAGCGCCAGCGACCAGCCGGCCCAGCGCCGCCAGTTTTTCGTGCTGGCGCACCTGCGCCTCCAGTTGCCGCAGTTCGGTCACATCCTTGATAACGACCAGCACTTCATTGTAATCCGGGATCAGATCGAACGAAACCAGCGCCGTAAAACGGCTCTCATCGGCGCGGAGCAGGTCCATCTCGAAACGTTGCGACTCGCCCTGACGCACCTGCAACCAGGCGCGCGTCAGCGTCGCGCGGTGGTCGGGCGGGACGATGCGCAACAACGATTGACCGGCAAGTTTGTGACGCTGATACCCAAGGGCGGTTAACGGCTCCTGGTTTAGCGGCTGCATCGACATATCGGGCCGACAGACGATGAGCACATCGGGCGCATTCTGGATGATGGCGTCGAGATACGCGCGCATTGCTTCCGCCTCGCGGTAGAGGCGCGCGTTCATCAGCGACGTCTCACGCATCTCCTGGTTGGTCTGCGCGTTACGAATCGCCTGCGCCAGTTGCGATGCAATCGCCTCCGCCAGTTCCATATCGCGCATCTCGAATGGGCGCTGCTTGCCGAGGAACTCGAGCAGACCAACGACCGCGTCATCGATGAGCAATGGGGTGATCGCCAGATACGCAGCATCGTCCGGCAAGCGTTGCAGCGCAGGCAGATCGGGCGTTTGCGCGCGCAGGGTCCTCACATCGACGGTGCGCGAAACCCCTCCCGCCAGCGCTTCGCGCTCTTCCCGAAACATATGCGTGAGTGGTTGATCACAATTCTCAATCACGGACGAAGCGCTATGGCAATGCCGCAACCGAAGATGACCATCAGCGTCGTACAGGATAATCGCTGCAGCGTGAAGGTTCATCGCCTGCACGATGATCGTGAGCGTTGTCCGGAGAACGTGTTCAAGATCAGTCGAGCGATTGATCGCCTGACTGACGCGCAGGAGCGTAGTCAACTCCAGGTGCAATTGTTGCATCTCCCGTTCAGCGGCGTGCCGCGCAGTGACATCGCGACAGATCAGGTCGATCTCGCTCACCGACGAGCCGAGGCGGATCACCTGAGCAGTTGTTTCAAGAACAAGCGGCTGACCCTCAATGCTGCGCACCGCAAAGGTCCAGGGAGGAGACGGTTGCTGACGGGCGCTTATCTCCTGAAGGTGTCGCCGCACCTCATCTTCGTAAGCAGGGGTCACAAGACTGAAGAACGAGATGCCTGGAGCAGCGCCGACCCGGATAGTGGCGGAGTGATTACAATGCAGTATACTACCGTCAGGCGCCAGACCGAACACCAGCTCCTCCGTCTGCTCAAACAACAGGCGGGAGTGTTGTTCGGATCGGATCAGCGTACGGTGGAGCTGCGCATTCGTCACGACCGCCGTCGCACACTCGGCGAGGCGACGCATGATCATGTAATCATCCTCATCCAGTTCGGGTGCGTGGTACCAGCCAGCGCTGAGAACGCCGATGACGCTCTCATGATGGCGCAGCGGCTGATTCAGCGCTGCCTTCAAGCGATGCGCCTCCCAGAACGGACGGTACATCTCCGTTTCCGCCTCGATATTGTCAAAATAGAGGGTCGCACCCTCGCGAAAGGTGCGTCCGATCAGACTGCCGATCAGCGGCAGAGTCCTGCCGCGGAGATGTTCTGCAACACCGGTGGCCATCATGCAAACGAGTATGCTGGGGTCGCTGGCGGGAAGATAGACGCTGACGTGATCGGCATTGACAAGGGTCATCAATCGGTGACAGATTTCACGCAGTGCATCGTCGACCGTTCTGAGCGAGATGATCGCCTGGGCTGCCTCCAGCAGGGCATCGAGGCGCTGCTGGCGCTGCACCGTCCGCTCGCGATCGATAACGTGCGCCAGCAGGGATGCAATCAGTGCAGCGATGGCGCTGACCTGCGCTTCCTCATCCGGCGATATGCTGCTGCCCCACAGATGCAACACATATTGACGTTGCCCGCCTCCCGGCAGAAGAAACGCCGCCTGTCCGCGCGATCCCAGGAGGTGCGCTATTCCGCTGGAGACGTTATAATCCATGGCGCTGATAGACAGGGGCGAAGATCGCTGGAGCGCCAGCATCAGCGTGCGCTCATCAGGAGCGATTGCCTCAAACAGCGGCGGCGCGTATTGCACTGAGAACGACGATCCCGGGCTGCTCTGGACGATTACCGTAGGGCTGACGCCCGCCGGAAGAAGGAACGCACTCAACTGATCGCACGCTTCGCGGAGCGATGCTGCGTCAGAGAGTTGATGCAGGCGCTGCTGCAAGGCGATCATCAACTGGCGCAACACTGCCGGGCGCGATGGTTCATACAACGTGACCGACACCCAGCCCGCGTCGTCGAAAGAGATTGGCAATGCTTCGATTTCAACGGGTGAAGGTTCAAGCTGCTGAAAGAGGCACGGAGCGCCAGGCGTCTGATCGTGTGCGCAGGCAAGCGTTTGGTGAAAGCGCGCCCGCGTCAATTCATCCACGCTGTTTGGCAGAATGGCAAATGCAGGCGCCCCCGCCTCGACATTGAGGAGACGACGCGCTGATGGGCTGATCGCAGCGATCACGCCCGAAGAATCGATCAGAATGACAGACCACGGCGCTGTATTCACCAGACTGCACAGAAGAGCGCGTCTGGAGATTGTTTCGTTGTCTGCCGCACGAAATGCAGCAACTGCCGCCATAGTTCACCACGGGGCGATAGGCGCCGTTGTGGCGCGCGCCTGATGGTTCATAAACGATGCTGAGAGGATGCTCGATCCCGACAGCATTGCATTGTAACACAGGAATACAGTTACAACGCGGTCATATGTGCGTCACTAAACGTGCAGCATTCGACACGACGGGCAATCGTCGAGTACAATGGAGCTGATGTTGTACATTGTCGCCACCCCAATCGGCAACCTGAGCGATATATCGTTGCGAGCGCTGGAAACACTGCGCTCAGTTGATGTGATTGCGTGCGAAGATACGCGCAAAAGCAGTATTCTACTTCAACACTACGACATTCGAAAACCTTTAGTTGCATTTCACGAACACAACGAACGCGAGGCTGGCGAACGCCTGATGGGACTGCTGCGCCAGGGAAAGGCAGTGGCGCTGATCAGCGACGCCGGCACTCCTGGCATTGCTGATCCGGGGTTCACCCTGGTGCGCAGCGCCATCGCCGAAGGCATCGATGTCACGATGATCCCCGGTCCGGCGGCGCTGATCATGGCGCTCGTCCTTTCCGGACTGCCGCTCCACAGCTTCACGTTTCGCGGCTTTCCGCCGCGCAAACCCGGTCCGCGCCGACGCTTTCTCGAGATCGACCGCGACTCGCCCCATACTCTCATCTTTTATGAGAGCCCGTACCGCATCATTGCTCTCGTGCAGGACGCGCTGGCGGTCTACGGCGACCGACCGGCCGCCCTGGCGAATGATCTGACAAAGAAATTTGAGCACGTCGAACGCGGAACGCTCTCGCACCTGCTCACCTACCTGGCGTCGGCGCGGATACAGGGCGAATATGTGCTGGTCGTTGCCGGGGCGCCCGTGCGCACCGCACGCGACGATAACGATGACGGATAGGAAGATCGGCATCCGGACCGATGGACCTACGGTCCATGTTCCGCTATGCGCCACTCGCCCGGCGAATGACGGACATTATGAAATACATCCGTAAGCCTGTGTCGTCCAGATCGCGCGCCCTGTGAGCTTTGCGCCCGGCGACTGATGGTTCTTAAGAAATATTCCGCTATGCGCCGACTCGCCCGGCGGTTGATGAGGACTAAGAAATCCGGCATGCCTGTGCCGCCAGGTCGCGCATCCTCTGAGCTGCGGGCTAAAGCCCTCGCTCAGGAAGTGGAAGCCCCGGAGGGGCTTTCACGATCTCAGCCAGGGCTTCAGCCCGCAGCGTCCAGGAATACCGGGCTGTTTTCTTGATCTTCACCAACTGCGGGCTATGGAAAGTGCGGGGGATGAGGGCAAAAGCAGCAAATAAGCCCTACCCCATCATCAATTCGCGGTGCAGCGCGCGTACAACGCTCTGCATCTCTTCTTCCGGAACAATGAAGGAGAGGTGATGCGAGGCGTTGCCATGAACCATTGCCAGCACCGTGGCCGGCACCCGCGCCAGTGCTGCCAGTGCGCGTGGCGCCAGATTTGCGCTCCCTGGCGCGCTAAGTACTGCTACCAGCGCCACCGGCGAACGCAGGCTGAGCGTGCGGAGCGCCTGGTTTTCCCGCTCCGGCAGCAGGCATGTTTCAATACGCTCATATGCGTACTCAACGTCGGACATGCGCACTGCCAGGAGCAGGCTTCGTTCACTGAAACTTTGGGCAAAGGTCAAAACTTCAATCCCGCAGTTTGTCAGTTCGGCGAGCACCCGCATCGCCAGCTCCGGCGCCCATCCAAGCTCCGCCGCCGCCAGGGGGCTCATGTTGATCTCGATAAGGCTGATTGAGGGGGCTGAGATGATGGTCCGCGCCGTATCAGACAACACGCGCGGCTCGGCGACCACGCGCGTGCCTGGCGCATCAGGTTGCGCCAGGCTGCGGATGTGCAGCGGAATGTTGCGATGGGCGAGGGGAGTAAGAGTGCGCGGGTGAAGCACTTCGGCGCCAAGCGTGGCGATCTCAGCTGCTTCGATGTACGACAATTCCGGCAGGGTGCGCGCTTCGGGCACAATCTTCGGATCCGCTGTCAGAATGCCTGCCACATCAGTCCAGATCACCACTTCATCGGCATTGATTGCCGCCGCAATCAGGGTCGCCGAGTAGTCGCCGCCGCCGCGCCCCAGGGTGGTGGTAATGTTCTGACGGGTAGCGCCGATATAGCCGGTCACTACCGGGACAATGCGCGACTGAATCAGCGGCAGGAGACGTGTGCGCGCGCGGGTGGCGGTTTCGTCCGGCAACGGGCGGGCATTGCCAAAATGTTCATCGGTGACGATCAACTCAGCGCCGTCGATCAACTGCGCTGCAACGCCTGCGCGTCGCAGCGCCACCGCCAGCAGCAGACCAATGAAGCGTTCGCCAATAGCGGCAACCGCATCGCTGCTCCGCGGCGAATGTTCGCCCAGCGTCGCAAGCGCGCGCACGATTCGGTCGAACGACTTGAGCAGGTCTGCCCAGGAGTGATAGAGCGTCTCACGTTCCCAATCGTCAGTAACGAGGCGTTCAGCAAGGGCGCGATGGCGCTGCCACAGTTCACGGCGCGCCTGCTCGGCGTTAGCCAGATGGCCGCGCGCTGCGGCGCGCGCAGCGCCAATCAGCAGGTTTGTCACCTCGGGCATGGCGGTACAGACGACAATCAGCGCCTGACCTTCATCGATAGCATGGCGAACGATGCGCACCAGATCATTGATCCGGCTGGCATCGCTCACCGCCGCTGCACCGAATTTCATCACAATCATAGGCGCATTCATTCCTGGTCAGGATCGTTTGGCGGCAATGGCGGGCGTGGCAGCAATCCGGCGCGTTCCACAACCTGGGGAATAGCTTTGGTCCATCCGACCGACATAATGTGCACGCCGCGCACTCCTTCGATACCGAGCAATTCCTGAACAAGTTCTGCAGCGATGGTTATGCCCTCCTCTTCAGGATTATCGGCACGCTCCATCCGCTCGATGACCCATTCGGGCACGCGCGATCCGGGAAGGTGGTCACGGAGGAAGCGCGCCGACTGCGCCGATTTGACCACAATGACGCCCGCAAGAATGTACGCCTGCTGATGCAACCCGGCTGCGCGTGCATCCGCCATCCACTGCCGGAAGCGATCAAGATCGAACAGGATCTGCGTCTGAATGAACTCAGCGCCAAACTGAATTTTACGTTCAAGACGGGCGACGCGCTCGATATTCGGATTAGCGACGCCGCCGAGGAAAAAACGGGGCGGTTCGGTCAACGCGACGCCCGATTGAAACTTTCCCTCATCGCGCATGGTGCGCAGCATCTTGAGCAACTGGAACGAGTTGAGGTCCAGCACATTCTTGGCATCGGGATGATCACCAATCTTCGGGTGGTCGCCAGTCATTGCCAGGAAATTGGTGATGCCGCATGCCGCGCCGCTCAACACATCCGCCTGCAACGCGATCCGGTTGCGATGCTGGCATGTCATCTGGACAATCGGCTCCAGCCCCAGTTGACGGACGATAATACCGGCGCCAAGCGCCGACATGCGCCCCAATCCGCGCTGATTATCCGTCAGATTGATGGCATCGACTGCATCGCGTAGACCGAGCGCTAACCGTTCGACAGCAGCGCGGGATGCGCCGCGCGGCGGCGCAATCTCGCCGGTGACGACGATCTGCCCTGCCTGCAATCGTCGCTGGAAGTCGCTGAAACTTTTCATAACAACAATTGCAACATCTAATCGTGAGGGATGCGCCGGGCAACCAGCACCGTGCGCGGGCAGCGATCCAGCAGATCGCCGGTCAAATCTTCGAGCAGCACGCGATCGAGGGGACCGGCGGCGTGGTGGGTGCCAACTGCCAGAATATCATAGTCCCCTTCATCCAGCTCCGCCAGAATTTCGTCCAGCACCAGACCAAAGCGCACCCGAACGGCGACCATGATACCGCGTTCACGCAGCCAGGCGGCAGCCTGGCGGAGCGTGTCCGCTTCCGGCGTTTCACCTGCCAGGAAGGTCGCTTCGTCGGCAGCCGGCGGCGCCAGTCCCTCGAACACCACTGGTTGCTGTGAGACCACGTGCAACAGGGTGACAGACGCTCCCAGCGGCGTTGCCAGCAGCGCCGCATACCCGGCAGTGGCAAACGTATGCTGGTCGCCGCCGCTGGCCAGCAGAATGCGCCGGATAGGGCGCACTGGTCCACTGACCCGTAACACCGCCGTGCGCAACCGGCGCGTCAGCGCATCGCTGCGTCGGATGGGCAGCAGACGTTCCAACGGACGCTGAAACCGCCCAAAGATCACGAGATCGTAGATCGCTTCGCTGGCGACTGTCAGGATTGCTTCCTGGGGCGCGCCTTCCACCACGCGGCGCCTGACCTCCACATCTGGCGGAAGACCCAGGCGCACAACGGCATCATCAAGCAGTTCCACGTTGCGGATGCCGCCACCCGTCACCAGCGTCACCGACGCAGCAACCTGACCGACGAACTGAGCAGCGGTAGCGAGCGCTTCGTTGCGCCAGGGACCTGGACCGGCGTAGATCAGCACATTCATCATTAGAAGGCGAGCAAAACAACGGGCACAACGAACATCACCACCAGAAAGACCGCCAGGGTCTTGCGGTTGCGCACAATAGCATCCTGCAACCGCAAGATCGACCGTTGAAATGCATGGTAGAAAAACAATAGCACGACGAGTGACAGAAGCGCTACGCTGACCATTTCCACCAGCACGATGGTGAACGCTGCCGCGCCGCCGACGATCAGCGCGGCAACCAGCGTATCGATGAATGTCGTAATGTTCGCCCCCATGATGTAGGGCAGCGTATTCTCGCGTCGCACCAGACCGCGCACCGACAGCGGCACCAGGATTGAGAGCGAGACCGACACCGACATCGTCACTGAGGTCACAGCCATACCGAGCGCAAACATGACCATAGGACGATACACCACTCGCCCAATGCGACTGAACGCATTCGACTCTGGATCCACCTGCGGCAGCGCGCGGTCGAGCAGGGCGAACGCCATCAGCAGCGCCGCGACGCCTGCGCCAAACTGCGCCCATCCCGGAACGCCAAGCGCATCGATTGCTGTCAGAACTGGTTCATACAACCAGTCGAACACCGATTGCAGCGGCGCATCCGCTTCGGCATAAACCGTCTGCACCAGCCCCGACGTCAACGCCCAGACGCCGAGCGCCATTGCCGGCAGGTAGATTGCAGCGGTCGTGATCAGCGCCTGCACGCCAATGGCAACACTTGCAGCGCGTCGATGCCCGCGCAAGTAATACAGAAACCCGACCCCCAGCACGATCAGCGAAGCGCCCAGACGTGACCCTGTTATCATGGTAAACGTTTGCAGCGCGTCCAGGGTGCCTGCAGCAAAGAAGGTCACCGCAATCGCCGCCACTGGCGAGCCGCTGAGAAACATATACGCCAGCAGCCAGCCAAAGCCGAGTGCGCTGACCGGACTGGTGACGTTGAAAAACGCAACCATCGCCCGCCCATAGTCGCGCGCCCCTTCTTTGAGCAGGTCGAGCGCCAGCACAAAGATCAGTACGCCTGCCATCGCCGACGCGATGCGCAGCAACCAGCCGGGGATCAGCAAGGCATTGCGAACGTCGCTGGTCGTCTCTGGAACTGTCTCGACTTCGAGTATGTCATCGTCGTTCATGACCCGCCACGCCACACTGCGCCTTCGCTGGTCATGACCAGCGTTGCACCACCCTGCGCCTCAAGATAGCTGAGATGCGCCGCGACTGCCGAGACAAAAATGGCGTACTGCGGCAATCCGGCGATCGTCAGTCCCAGTGCCTGCTGAACTCGACGCGCAATAGTCAGGATATCGCCGGGTTCGGCGAGCGCGTCACGCACAGCACGCGAGGCACGCTCAATTGCGTGCCGGTTTGCCTGGATCGTTGCGTTCAGATCGCTGCGCGGCGTCAATGTGCCATGACCAGGCAGGAAAAACCGTTCGTCTCGCATTGCCAGACGTTCGAGCGACGCGATCTGCGCGGCAACATCGTGGGCATACGGGATACCATGCTTCGCCAGCACCTCGGGTCCAAAAAAGCCGTCCGCTGCAAAGCACACGCCGTCGAATGCCACGCCGATCTGTCCCAAACTATGCCCTGGCAGGTCCGCAATTTCCAGCGTCACCCCGGCGATTTCCAGCGTATCGCCGTCGATGATCTGATGAACCGGCACACCCTTTGCCATCAGCCATTTGGTGCGGAGCGCGGCTGGCGGACTGGCGCCGAGCGCCAGGTAAACCGGTTCGAGAAGCGGGTTTTCGATGAAGGGCGCTTCGAGCCGTGACGCATAGACAGCCACACCGGGAAGGTTGCGCACGAGATAGTCATTGCCGCCGATATGGTCGGCGTGGTGATGCGTGCTGATGATCGCGCACAACCGAAGACCCGCCTCCTCGAGCGCACGCCGCACCATGCGCCCGGTATCTTTGTCGAGACCGGTATCAACCGCAATCGCGCCGCCGTCGCCTGTCAGGATGACGCCAAGATTATTGGCGCCTGGAACATAGGCGGTATAGGGGGTGATTTGGTGTAATAATGGCATAATTATCAGTGCAACGTCTCCGCTGCGGGCGCGGCGGCGCCGCGCCCCAACGAAGTCACCCGGCACACCCCCCCCCCCGCCCAACCAAGGCCACCCCCACCCCGCCCCCCCCCAACCGGGGCGACGGGCGCGGCGCCGCCGCGCCCCTACGATGGCATCCGGCACGCCGCCGCGCCCCTCCGGTGGCGTCGGGCGCAGCGGCGCCGCGCCCCTACGATGGCATCCGGCACGCCGCCGCGTCCCTACGATGGCATCCGGCACGCCGCCGCGCCCCTACGATGTCACCGGGCGCACCGCCGCGCCCCTACGATGTCACCGGGCGCACCGCCGCCGCGTCCCTACGGTGGCGTCCGGCACGCCGCCGCGCCCCTACGATGTCACCGGGCGCACCGCCGCTCCTCTGCGATAATCCGCCTGCAATCCCTAACCTTTCACCTTCTCACCTGCTACGTTCAACCTTCCTCCTGCCGTTCTCTCCGCTTTTTGAACTCTTCGATCATTTTCGCCGCCGACTCCTGTCCGCGACGCATTTCGCCAGCGCGCGCGCCCATAAGGAGTGATGCCACGGCGTAGAGCAGAAGCCCCACGGCAAGGAAGCCTAACACGATCTGGATAATGCCGAACTCAGCGCCGGTCGCCAGCGCCAGATTGAGCGCCGCAAACGCGAGAAACGCAGTTGCTCCCAGGGTGTACGCGCGGCGCGTCATTGGCCGATCAACCGTAGCACGCGCCTGATATGCCAGAATGCCTGCGAAGATGAGCGCGACGATCAGACGAAGTGTCCATTCATTCATACCTGCTGTTCTCCTCCGATACAACTGTATGATCCCAATCCATGACGCTCGATCTCCTCCTCACAACTGCATCTTCGCATTGCTCCCCGATTTTGAGCTTCCTCCTTTCACGAACGCACCTTTGCGTGCAGGCGCGCAAGCTCCTCGGTGATGACCGCTTCATCCAGCTTCTGGAACAGCGGCGTCGGCGGCTGGATCGGTTGCCCTGGCGCAAGCACGCTGATTCCCCAGGCGCCAGCGCTGGCGCTGTAGTCGCCAGTCAGAACGAGGCGCGGCGTTCCATCCGGCGCTGTGGCTTCTTCAACATACGGCTGGGGCGCGATGGTTCCGGTGTAGCCGAGCAGTTCGTGCAACCGCTGGCTGCTGAATGGCAAAAACGGGCAGAACAGCACCTTGAGCGTATCGACCGTGCGCAAAGCCACAAACAGGACGGTCGCAGCGCGATCTTGGTCGCTCTTGACGAGTTTCCACGGCTCCTGTTCGCTGAGATACTGGTTCGCCGCCTGCGCCAGCGCCATCGCCTCGTTCAACGCTGCACGCAGTTTCACTCCATCGAGCAGCGCCGTCACACTCTCGAACGTTTGCTGGGTCGCAGCAATGAGTTGCCGATCAGCGTCGGTCAATGCGCCCGGTTGCGGAACGACGCCAAAATTGCGGTGGGTGATGCTGAGCACCCGGTTCGCCAGATTGCCCCACGTCGCCACCAGTTCGCTGTTGACCCGCTGGACGAAATCCGCCCAGCTCCAGTTGCTGTCGCGCGTCTCCGGTCCGTTGGCAATCAGGTAGTAGCGAATGGCATCCGGTTGATACCGATCCTCAATCTCCGGCGCCCACAGCGCCCAGTTGCGACTTGTGCTCATCTTGTCGCCTTCGAGGTTGAGGAACTCATTGGCGGGCACGTCATACGGCAGCGCCAGGTTGCCGTAGCCAATCAGCATTGCGGGCCAGATGATTGTATGGAAGGGAATGTTGTCTTTGCCGATGAAATAGTACGACCGCGCTGGCGCCGTGCCATCGGGCAGGCACACCCACCAATCCTTCCAGGCGTCTGGCGCCCCGGTGCGCTCCGCCCACTCAATCGACGCCGAGTAATAGCCGATCACCGCATCGAACCAGACATAGATGCGCTTATCTTTGAATGCCGGATCATCGACCGGCACTGGCACGCCCCATTCCAGGTCGCGGGTGATGGCGCGCCCGCGCAGCCCCTCGCGCAGCCAGTTCTGCGTGAAGAGCAGCGTATTCGCGCGCCAGTAACTCCGATCAACGCTCTCGAGCCAGGCGCGCAACTTCGGTTCGAGTTTCGCCAGGTCAAGGAAGAAATGCTCGGTCTCGCGGAAGGTGACCGGCGCGCCATCGAGCACCGAACGCGGCGCAATCAAGTCCTGCGGATCGTGGAGATGCCCGCAACTGTCGCACTGATCACCGCGCGCGCGCGGATACCCGCAATGCGGGCAAGTCCCCTCGACGAACCGATCCGGAAGGAAACGTCCCAGCGTCTCGGAATACGAGCCAACCATCGTATCTTTGTAGAGGTAGCCGTTTTCCAGCAACCGCAGGAACATATCGGTCGTCACCCGGTAATGATTATCGGTATAGGTCTGCGTGAACAGGTCGAACGAAATTCCGAGCGCCTGAAATGTTTTGAGGAATGTCGGATGGTAGCGCCGGATGACGTCCTGCGGCGAGATGCCTTCGCGCTCGGCGGCAATCGTGATTGGCGTGCCGTGACAGTCGGAACCGGAGACCATCAGCGTGCGATTCCCGCGCAGGCGATGGTAGCGCGCAAAGACATCGGCGGGCAAATAAGCGCCCGCAATATGACCGACGTGAAACGGACCGTTGGCGTAGGGCCAGGCGACTGCGACCAGAATGTTGTCGGGCATAGAGAACCTCGGACTTTCTATGCTCTATGCAAGGATAGGCGAAATCTGACGATTATGCAACTCTCAATACAAAAGCCGTGGGCGCTTTTGCTGCCCACGGCCCGCGTTTTGTCGTACAGATCGGCTTACCCTGGCGACACGCAGACCGCAGGCGGCGCCGCACGCATCCCTGAAACGCACATTGCAGCGGGGCGGCGGGCGGTATGCATGTCACGCAGAGTTTGCATGGTTTTCAGTGAGTTCTCATAACGAATTGGTACGGCAGGAGTATAGCACGTTCGACAGAGAAGAGTCAATCAGTGTAGTGGTAGCGCGCTTGAAGAAAATCGATTCGGTCGTCGCTGACGACATATACAAGACGATGTTCTTGCGTGATTCGCCGTGACCATACATTCGCACCCAGATACTTGAGGGGTTCCGGCTTGCCAATACCAGTGAGAGGATCGCGTATAACGGCTTCGATCAATGTCAGGATGCGCAATGCGGTTCGCCTGTCCTTCTCAACCCAGTAGCGCAGATCATCACGAAACTCTGGTTGAAACACAGCGTTCCGTTGGGTTCGCTGTGTTGGGAGATCCTTACTCGTTCTCGGCAAGCCCTACCTCACGGCGCAGGTCATCGACAGATTGCGGCGTTCCGCTGCGCTGCCGCGCCCGTGCAAGCGCCGCGAGCAAGCGCTCTGCATTCGCTGGCGAACGGAGCAGATGCACTGTTTCGAGCAGGCTCTGCAGTTCGTCGGCGGCAATCAAAGCGACATCCTCGCCGCCACGACGCTGAATAATGACAATGTCTCGGTTGTTGACCACTTCATCGAGCAGCGCCGCCAGTCGAGCGCGCGCCTGCGTGTAGGTCGTCTGAACAGGCATACCCGTCTCCTGAACATGTATCGTACAGGAATACTGTACAATACAATTCTGATCCTTGTCAAGATCGTCAAACACTTAACAATCTCTTGATGACAAACACAGTGCGACGTGGTAGCATTATGGTGACGAATACTGCGCAGCGTCGTCGCCTATGCATTTTGCCAGATACCTCGAGCGCCTCAGAACCACCCTTCCATGCGGTGCAACCCTGTATGTTTTCAGCCCAGATGGAATCGTCTATGCTGTGAGCAGAAATTGCATTCGCCGTCTGGATCCAACCCGGCGCGCGGAGGATTGCGCCGGCATGCTGCAGTTTATTGATAGCGGGCAGTACACGCAGTATCTGATCGGTTCCGCGAAAACCTCGGATGAGAACCCGGCAAACGCCACCTATAAACTCGGGTTTGTGCGCCCGCACAGCGCCTTCACGCCGCATGCTCACGGCGCGGAGCACTTTGTGCTGAGCATGGGGTATGCGTCATGCGGCTTGTACGATCACGAGCGCGAAGCGGTCGCTCACGTGCGATTGATCCCCGGCTCAATGCTCCACATTCCGGCGCTGATGCCGCACTCGTTCAACAACCGCGCCGATGATCCGCTGCCGCTGGTCATCGCCAACACCGGCATGGGCATTGACCACGACGACTACGCAATCACGGCGGCAATGGCGGAAGAACGGGCGCGCAGCGGCGATGAAGCGGCGGCGCGGCTGGTGACGGCGCTGCGAAAGCTGGAAGAGGAAATGGCGGTTGATCGAGTCCACGTTGAGGTGTCGCTACGCGAGCGCCTGGCGATGCTGCTGCGGCGACTCGCAGGCGTGCTGGAGGGAGGCGCCTGAATGAAATGCCCGCATTGCCTTGTCGAACTGAAATACCGCGAGCGCCGCGATAAAAAGTGCTCGCAGTGCCAGAAGCAATTTGCCCTGGAGCCGCGTGAAAACACGCTGAAGATGAGCGACTTGCGGCTGCGCGGCCTCGCTGACCGTTTGAGCCATCGGGGGACGTACCGCTACACACCAGCGCAACTGGCGCACTTCGTATTCCGGCGCGAACTGGCGTCCATATTCAAGACGGGATTTTCATGGTCCGAACCATCGGCAGTGGTCGCTACAATCATATTTGGCCTCGTTTTTTTGGTTACTCTCGCGTGTATGCTGTCTGTCATTCTAAGGGAGCGCTCTCTATTTTCGGCTGTTATTGCACTCGCCACTGGCGCTCTTGTGGGATCGATAGCGGCTGGCTTCTATTATCGGGCGGTTAAGTCATCTAATCCGTACCGCCGTCTGTTGCCGGTGATAGAGTCTTTTGAGACGACATACGTCGTCCCCTGGGTAAGCGTTCATGGACTGCTGCCTGGATGGGTCACCAATCAGGAGAGTGCTGCGCTGCGTCAGGTTCAGTTGCCGCCGTCGCGGGTGCGCGCCGTGCTCGCCTCGCCAGTCGCCGATGTGCTCGACTGCCTGCGGGCAAATGGACTGCCGGATCGCCTGGGTCTGGCGCTGATCTCCACTGATGGACCGTTCTCCGCAGCCGATGAACGCATTATTGCGCTGCTGCGCCAGAGTCCACGTCTGCCGCTGATCCTGATCCATGACGCCAGCGTTGCCGGGTGTCTGTTGCCCGCGCTGTTGCCAGGCAAATGGGGGCTGTCGCCGAACCACCGCGTGATCGACCTGGGGTTGCGTCCGCGCCACGTGAAGCAGCAACGTTTGCCCTGGAAACGCGAGCAGACGCCGCAAGAACTGATCAATCTTCTCGAGCGCCGGGTGCAGATGCCAGGCGGACTGACCCTGGAGAACGAGGAACTCGAATGGCTGCGCCAGGGTTTTGTTACCTCAGCGCTCTTCATCCCGCCAGCCCGACTGGTCAATGTGGTGACCAGAGCGGTGGAGCGGCTGGCGCCTGTGCAGGTCGCCGTTGAACGACGCACGCCTGCGCGGGCCGTTGACCCGGAAGCGGAAGCGCAGGCGGCGGCGCGCGCCATCGGGTTCATGACCTGGCCCCAGCGATAAGGAGTGACGTAATGTTATTCGGCACGCGAATGCGCCACAGCAATCTCGACGCTGCGCTGGAGTGCAGCATTGCGCACGCAGGAATGGGTGGGGTGCGCTACACCCGCCGCCAGCTCTACTATGAGGTCTGCCGAACCCTGCTGCCGCAATCGCGCGTCTTCACCGCCGCCAGCCAGGCGACTGCCGTTGCTGGATCATCGCTGACCCTCGCGCTGCGCCGTCCGCATCCGCTCTGGATCGGAGCAATGAGCGCATCGCTGCTGATGACCTTTCCATTTCTGGTGCGACGGCTCCCCTTCACGCTCACGCCGCCAGTGACGGAAACTGCCTTTGACAATGCGCTTGCAGAGTATCGCGCACATCGGGGTGATCCGGCGGGTTTGCTTCCCGACGACGTACCACCCTCTGTGGCGCTCGATGATCGCGAGCCAGACCTCTACGACTACGGTCTGGCATATGTGCTCGTCTGTCAGGATGCGACCATTGCCCGGATGTTGCGCGCCAACTTTCTGCACATGGAAATGTCTTGTGCAATCCTGTCGCTGGAAGAAGCGTCGCCGCTGCCAGACGCGCTGATTGCTATGCTCATGCGCGCTGCTGCCCCGCGCATTCTGCTGCTGCACGATGCCAGCCCGGAAGGATTGCGCTTTGTCGCCGATGCTGCAACGCTGCTTGATCTGCCGCGCGGCTTCCGGGTGCGCGCGTTGGGATTGACTCCGATGCACGCGCTGCGTCGCCATCTGTTCGCCATACGCCGCTCTGAGCCTGCGGAACATCTTCCTGCGTCGCTGAGTCTGATCGAGCGCGCCTGGCTGCGCGCCGGTTATCGCGCCGAAGTCGCCGCGCTGCGCCCGGTGACGCTGCTGCGCACCCTTCATCGTGTCGTCCGCCCAACGCGACGTCACGAATCCTGGTTCTCCAGTCTGCGCCGATGGCGCACCACCGGTTACATGAGCTGGCCCGAGTAACAGGAGAGAAGCCTGTGACACTGAACCCGAATGTAATAACATATCAGGACGAACTGCTCGCTGATGGCAGCGTCCGCCGCACCTTCAGCGACGGACGGTACGAGTGGCGTCGTCGCCTGCCGGATGGTCGGGTCGAGTGGCGCGACAACCAGGGGTTTGCCGGGGTTGATGAACTGCTCGGCGACGTAGTCATCAAACGCACGTTCAACCACGGGCGGGTCATCTATGCGCGTGAGCAGGGGTATGGCCGCACCCTCTGGCATCGTGGGCAGGTATTGACCGTCAATCAAACATCCTTTGGCGGACGGGTCGGCGCGATTTTGACGAGCATGGGAGCGGGATTTCTGCTCGGTTCGCTGGTGTTGCCGCCGGAGCACCTGAGCCCTGAAGAGGAAGAGATGCTGCGCCAGAAAGCGCTGCAACAACAGCAACAGATTGGCAACAGCGGCGGGTGGGGAGGCGGCTCGGACTGGGACAGCAGCGGTAACAGCTACTGGGAAAGTTCCGAACCGCCTGAAGCAGGGGCGGAGTCCGACGGCGACTGGGGTGATGACAGTTCGCCGTTCGACAGTGGTGACGCTGGCGATGTGGGGGACTTCGGATGAGCGGCTGGTTGTGTGCGGCGCTGACCGCCGATGGAGCAGAACACGACCTCGCGGCAATGGGCGCAATGCTGGTCGCGTCCAATCATCGCGCGGCGCTCGGCGCGATCCCTGACGGGCGCCATACGCATGTCTTCTCTGCTGATCATCTGGTTGCGGTTGGCGCCGTCACGCTGTTCAATCGCACCGAACTTCTCGACATGCTGAGGCGCGATGGCGTCGCCCTGCCGGACGATTGCGCCGACGGCGCAATCCTGCTGCACCTGTATGCCCGGCGCGGCTCGCGTGGCTTCGCCGTTGCCGATGGCATGTTCGCGCTCGCCATCCTCGATGGGGACGACCTGGTGCTGGTGCGCGATCACGTCGGGACGCGCACGCTCTTCTATGCGCGCGCTGGCGACCACTGGGCGGCGTCGGCGTCGCTACGTGCGCTGCGCGCCTGGCCTCGTTTGAATGCGCGTCTCAACCTGAACGCGGTGCGCGCCTTCCTGACCTTCGCCTACCTTCCAGGAAGCGAAACGTTGATCGATGGCGTCTCTGAAATGCTCCCGGGACGCTGTCTCCGTCTGTGTGCAGGCGGCGCCTGCCACGAAGAGGTGTTCTGGGAACCGCGCGAGGATGAGCGGGACGACACGCTTCCGGCGGAAGCATACGCCCGGCGCTTGCGCGATCTGCTCGAACAGGCGGTCGCTGCACGTCTGCCCGCCGGGCAACCGGTCGGCGTCTTCCTCTCCGGCGGCATCGACAGCAGCCTGGTTACCGCCC
>JANWXL010000237.1 GCA_025055265.1 Roseiflexus sp. | reverse complement strand
CGCAGACCTCGATGGCGGTCGCACTGACCTGGGTCTGCCCCTGGAACTCGGCGGCTCTGCCAGTGACCTGGACGACCTGCCCGAGGCTGACCGAGTTGTTGTCTTGATTGAAAACGAAGAGGCCCTCAGAAGTGAGCGGGTCGGCGTCGGGTTGGGCGATCTCCTGGAGGTAGAAGCCGCGCAGGTTGGGGGAGGGACCCTCGTAATCGCCGACGACCACGCCCTGGACGGTGACGACCGTGCCGCTGATGGGAGTCGTAGCGCCGCTCCCTTGCACCTAGTTGATCGGCGTGTCGAGGGCAGCGCAGGGACCCGTCGCCGATTGCACAGTAAAACTGAAGACAAAGTCCGCCGTCATCGTATCGGGCGGATCGATGGCATCGATGTCGCTCACATTCGCGGCAAGCACAGTGACAGTGCAGGTTTCTCCCGCCGCCAGGGTGATTGCTGGATCGAGCGTGTAGGTCGCTCCGGAACCGCTCAGGGTCGCTGCCACGTTGCCGCTCGTCGTGCAGACCAGGGTGAACGAGGCGGGCGTCACGATCACCGGTTCGCTGAACGTCACGATGATGTTTGCATTTACCGGGACGCCGATCGCCCCATTGACCGGCGATGTACTCGCCACTGCTGGCGCGGCGTCGGCGCTGCCAAGCGGATCGCCGCGCACCGTCACCATATCGAAGCGTAGTGTGCCAATCGTTGTGTAGTTGCTCGTCGGGTTTGCGGCAACATACCCGCTGCTGCTGGAGGCAAACGCCGCCACGATGCGGAAGACGACATTGGGGTTGTTGTTGAGCGCCGGGATGCTACCAAAATCGAAGGCGCGCGTACTGAACCAGGTTTCACCCGCGGTTGCGACGAATGTGGTTACTTCGGCGAACGTCACGCCGCCATCCGTCGAGTAGAGGAGCGCGACGGTATTGGCGGCGGTGTTGCTGTGGCGTATGTCGAAACTGAAGCGAATGTTCTGATAGCCGACGGTGCTGACGGCGAACTGCACGCCGCGGGCGCGGTCGCCGGTTCCCTGGGGAGCGTAGTTGGTCGTATTCCATGCCGAGTCGTCGCCCGTGGCCGGGTCAGTGCTTCCACCGTCAGCATCCCCGCTGGCAAAGGAGGCGGTTGCGCCGCCGACGAGCGATGCCGTCCCGCTGCCGATCGCGGGGGCGGTTGTGCCGGTGGCGGTGTTGTTGTCCGGCATTGGTGAATTGAACGTCCACTGTGTGATGATCGTGGAGGTGGCGGCGGCGCGCTGCGGCGCGACGAACGCGCCAGCGACCAGGAGCGCCAGCGTCAGCGCCAGCAGCAGACGCAGCGCCGCCGACAGGCGGGGATAGGATCGAGCCACGCGGAAGCTCCTTTCAAATGACCGTCACCTGCTGGCGGAGGTGACAGTCATCACCGGTGCGGCAAACTCATTACCGCCAGCGCACCCGCCAGCGGTGGTGTCAGATGACTGTCACCTGGGCGCAAACTCATTGCCGCCAGCGCGTCCGCCAGTGCGATAATCTGGTCTGCCCAGAGCGCGGTAGTGCGCCATTCGGATGAAATGCCCTCCAGACTGTAGTGTGCTGCTCCTCACTGCTGGCAGCCAGCACGACTGGCGCCAGGCGCAGGAGCGAGCCGTTGCAGCGGCATACAGACCGAGATCGCCCGCAAGCGGATTGCCGGTCTCCAGGTAGCGTTGCAGCGCAGCGCGGGTTGTGTTCCCTATGTCAAAACAACGTCCGGTAATAGAGTTTTCGCCGTTTTTCCACCAGCGTACATACCGTTCCATCTGGTCGTGCGGATCGCATACACCGGTTGCGATCAGACTCTGGGCGAGACACAACGCCATGCTGGTGTCGTTGGTCCACCCGCCTGCGGGCAACCCAAACGTTCCGCCGCCGACCATCCGGGTGATATACGGCGTGAAGGGGTCAAGCGGCGGGGAAAATGCAAGCGTCGTGCCAAGCGCATCGCCAATGGCAAGCCCGAGCAATACGCCCCGCGCACGCCGCATACGTTCAGGGTCGAGATTTACAGGCATCGTAATCACCCTCAACTCGTCCAGACGCCCCGGTTTCTGTCGCGCGGCGTGTATCCATCATAGTGACCCTGAAACCCTCCCAGGCTCCGGTTCCTGGTTCTCGGTTCTCTCCCTCACGCTCTCACGATCACTATTTACTCAAAATCCCGACATCTGGTATGCTGTACCATGATGAAAGCGCTGATCCTTTCCGACATCCACAGCAACATCATTGCGCTGGAGGCGATCTGGGCGCGTGAGCGCGATGCAGACGCCATCTACTGCGCGGGCGATCTCGTCGATTATGGAACGCATCCACGCGAAGTGCTCGACTGGATGCGTGCGCACAACGTCGTTTGCGTCCAGGGCAACCACGACCGACAGGTAGCAGAGACCTTCTACGAACCGGCGCTCTGGCATGTTACCGAGAGCGCCCTTCAGTGGCGACACCATAACGCCCGACGGTTGACGGCGGAAGACGCCGATTTTTTGCTGTCGCTGCCAGAGGCAGTGACCTTCGAACTCGACGGCGTTCGCTACGGTATGACTCATCTCTACCGTAATTACGAACTTATTCTGAGCCGTCACGCCTATCGTTCATTCTGTCGGGCGCGCTTCCCCGACTGTGAGATTGAACGGTTGATCCTGGGACATACCCATCGCCAGGGAATTATGACGCTTGGCGAACGCGAGGTCTGGCTCAACCCCGGCAGTGCATCCTACCGCCGGATGGACGACCCGGATCAGGAGGCGCACTACATTGTTATTGAGAATGGTATCATCTCATTGCGCAGCGTTCCATATGATTGCAGCGCCATCTATGCTGAAGTAATGCGGCAGCGTCTGGCGCTCGACGAACTGCGCGTCATGCAGTGGTTTTTCGGTCCGCGTGGCTAGTGGCGGAACATTGGCGTTCCGCCGATGTGCAAGGAGGCAATTATGGCAGAGCGCAAGCCGGAAGGATACCTCAATGGACGTCCTCTCCACCCGGAAAGTCTGATGATGAGTTACGGCTACCGCCCTGAATGGTCGGAGGGCGCCGCCAAAATCCCGATCTTCCAGACGTCAACCTTCATTTTCAAGTCGGCGGAGGAGGGCAAGGCGTTCTTTGAACTGGCGTATGGTCTGCGATCACGCCGCGAAGGCGAGCAGATGGGGTTGATTTACAGTCGTCTCAACAATCCCGACCTCGAAATCCTCGAAGACCGGCTGACCCTGTGGGATGAAGCCGAAGCGGCAGCCGTCTTCGCCAGCGGCATGGCGGCAATCACCACCACGCTGCTGACGTTTCTGCGTCCAGGCGATGTGCTGCTCCACAGCGAACCGGTGTACGGCGGCACTGATTTTCTTTTCAAGCACATTCTACCGCAGTTTGGCATTCGCGTTGTTGGCTTTCGCGCCGGGACGCCGCCGGAGCGAGCGGAACTCCAGTTAAGTCGTCTGGGTCTGACCGAACGCCTGGCGCTGATCTTCATCGAAACGCCCGCCAACCCGACGAACGCCCTGGTGGACATCGCCGCATACGCTGCGCTGGCGCGGCGATTGAGCGGCACACGGCGCATCCTGACGGCGGTAGACAATACCTTTTTGGGACCGCTCTGGCAGCAACCGCTCAAACATGGCGCCGACCTGGTGCTCTACTCAGCGACCAAGTACATAGGCGGACACAGCGATGTGATCGCCGGAGTCTGTCTGGGAAGCCGCGAACTGCTGGATCAGGTCAGAGTTTTGCGAACCATCTTCGGTACCATGGCGGGACCGCACACCGGCTGGCTGCTGCTGCGCAGCCTGGAAACGCTCAAGTTGCGCATGACCGCGCAGATGAAAACAGCCCGCCATGTGGCTGCATTTCTGAATGCACACCCGAAGGTGGCGCGCGTTCATTACCTGGGCAACCTGACCGAAGATGACCCGCAGTACGAGATATTTCAGCGCCAGTGCAGCGCGCCAGGGGGCATGATTTCGTTCGAGGTCGTCGGCGGCGAAGCGGAAGCCTTTCGCCTGCTGAATGCGCTCAAACTCATCCATCTGGCGGTCAGTCTGGGAGGCACCGAGTCGCTTGCTGAGCATCCCGCCACCATGACCCATGCGGATGTTGATCCTGAAGAGCGGCTGGACTTGGGGATTACGCCGGCAATGATCCGACTCTCAGTCGGCGTTGAGCATCCAGAGGACCTGATCGCTGATCTGGCGCAGGCGCTGGAGGCGGTGTGATCTGAAGGGTTTCTCGGGAAGGCAGGCGCAAGGGCTGACGCAAAGGCGTGTGGCATCGATTGTGAAGCGTTGCGTCT
>JANWXL010000218.1 GCA_025055265.1 Roseiflexus sp. | reverse complement strand
ATGCCACGCAGCGCTGGTCAACCCGCGCAACAGGTTCAACGTCTGCGTACGTGTTGTATGATAGGCGTCGAGTACGACATCAATCGGTTGATCGCGGTACGCCGCTGCAGATTCGAGCGTCGGCGGATGCGCTGGCGGCAGCGTCGGTCGATTGGTTTCGAGGAGCAACCAGGCGCGCTGGCGAAAGATCGCATCCATATCGGCGAGATGACCGATCAATTCCTTCAGTGATGGCGTGGCGTCGTTCAGACGGCGTGAGAGCAGATCGTCATTGAGATCCGCCACAAGGGTGCGCAGCGCCTCCTCTGTCTGTTCCAGAAACGCCATAATCGCGTGCGGACCGAGCGTTCCCATCGCCTCAATGGCGCGGAACGCCTTATGCGCTTCCGGAACCGTGCCGCAGCGTCGACAGGCGCCTTCAAGTTTGCCTTCACAGATCTCGCCGCACGTTGCGCAGACGAACAGATCGCCAAGCTCACTTGCGCGCAGATCGCGCCCCTCGTCGATGGCGCGTTGCGCCCGTGCCAGCAATTCCCGCGCAAATGGCGTCACGCCAGTGATCCGATCAGCGCCGATATCGCCAATCACGGCGCCAGCAAACGCACTGGCGACATTCTCAACTGTCGAGCGCACCAAGCCCAGGCGACGAAATGCGTGCCCGGCGCGCGCCAGGCGCGCGGCGCTCAACGCATCGAACAGACGCGCAATGTTGAAACGATGCTCCCGACGCGCCTGCTCCGCCCACAGATGATACGCGACGTGCCCCATGCTCCCCAGGGCGAACGTCTGACGCGCTTCGCGATCCGAGTCGGTCATACAGCAATGCCCAATGTATGCATCGGAGTCATCCAATATGCATTGTACCTCATCTCCGGGAGCGGCGACATGCCCGTGAAAGCGCAAATGATCATCACCCGCGCGGCGTTCAGCCATCGAGTTCGCCCGACATCACCAGTGTGAGCCCATCTGCGCATGTAAGTGACGAGCATCGTTCAGGCGAAGACCCTGTTGGCGCTCTGTCCATACCCGGTATAATAAGCTGCAAACTCCGAACCCGAATCACGCCCGACTATTGGGCAATCTACAGGATGGCGGATAACGCCGCGAGACGTGGAATGCCCGAATTGCGATCATGCGCGTTGCGCTTATTCACGACTATCTCAACCAGTATGGCGGCGCCGAGCGAGTGCTCGAAGCGCTGCACGATCTGTTTCCCACAGCGCCAATTTATACATCGATCTACGATCCGGGCGCCATGCCCTCCGCCTGCCACACATGGGATATTCGCCCGTCGTGGATGCAACGCCTCCCCGCCTGGCGTCGCCTGTTTCGCGCGTATGTGCTGTTATACCCGCTGGCGTTCGAGAGTATCGATCTGAGCGCCTACGATCTGGTGATCAGCAGCAGCAGCGCCTTTGCCAAAGGCGTCATCCCGCGCCCCGATGCCGTCCACCTCTGTTATTGCCACACACCGATGCGTTTTGCCTGGCGCACGTCGGATTACCTGGCCCGCGAGGGGTTCGGCGCTGCACGACGCGCGGCGCTGGCGCCTGTGCTCGCGCTATTGCGGATATGGGATGTTGTGTCGGCGCAGCGCGTAGACGCTTTCATCGCCAACTCGCGCATTGTTGCACAGCGCATCTGGCGTTATTACCGGCGCGAAGCCGTCGTCATCCCGCCGCCGGTTGATCTTCCTCCATTCCGCGAAACGCCGCCGGGCGCCTATTTCCTGGCAGGCGGTCGCCTGATCCCCTATAAGCGGCTTGACCTCGCAGTTCAGGCATGTACACGACTACGGCTGCCGCTGAAGATCTTCGGCGATGGTCGCGATCGTGCGCGGTTGCAGGCGATAGCGGGACCCACCGTCGAATTCCTGGGGCGTGTGAGTGAAGCAGAGCGTCGAGCGCTCTTTGCTGGCTGTCGCGCGTTCATCTTCCCTGGCGAGGAAGATTTCGGGATCGCGCCGCTCGAAGCGATGGCCGCCGGACGACCGGTGATTGCGTATGGTGCGGGAGGAGCGCTGGAAACGGTTGTCGAGGGATTGACCGGTCGCTTCTTCCACGAGCAGACCGTCGAGGCGTTGATGGAGGCAATTGCTGCGACGCTGACTGAACGCTACGATGCACGCGCCATCCGCCGCCACGCCGAACACTTCGGGCGGGAAACGTTTCTCGAGCGGATGCGGCTCTTGATCGAGGAAATCGTGCAGAGGGGCAAGAGGCCAGAGACGCGGGACGAGAGGTAAAGCGTGCAGGTGGGAGGGTTGCAGGCAGGCAGGTTGACGGGAAGAGGAGAAAGGTTGCGGGTGACTGGCGGGCAGGCTGCAGACGGAAGGTTGCGGGTGACTGGTGGGCAGGCTGCAGGCGGAAGGGGAAAGGTTGCGGGTGACTGGCGGGCAGGCTGCAGGCGGAAGGGGAAAGGTTGCGGGTGACTGGCGGGCAGGCTGCGGGCGAAAGGGGAAAGGTTGCGGGTGACTGGCGGGCAGGTTGCAGACGGAAGGGGAAAGGTTGCAGGCGGAAGGGGAAAGGTTGCGGGTGACTGGCAGGCAGGCTGCAGGCGGAAGGGGAAAGGTTACAAGTTAAGTCAGGCGGTCTAACCCCTAACCCCTAACCCCTAACCCTTGACCCCTGACCTACGGTTCTTGGTTCTCAGTTCTCATTTCTCATGCTCATCTCAACCTACATCGTCATCATTCGCCGCCACTGGCGCCTGGTTGTTGCGCCGGCCATCATCGCAGCCGTGATCGGTCTGGGACTGGCGCTGCTCGAACCGCCGCGCTACCGGTCGTCCGCCAGTCTGCTCGTCACGCGCAGCGAGGATCGACGTTTTGACACTGAAGACGCTCTCGCGTATGATCTTCCTGCAATCGTGCAGGGCGCGCCGTTCAGCGCCGAGGTTAGCAGCGCACTGGCGCTCGCAGGCGTCTCAATTCCGCCGGAGCAGGTGCGTGCATCGCTTGGCGCGTCGAACCAGCGGCGGGTCGTGCAGATATGGGCGGAAACCGGCGATCCGGCGCTCTCCGAAGCGCTGATGACCATAACCGTCGAACTGGTTCAACGACGCGGACTGGCGTTATGGGGCGATCCGGCGGCCACACCCGAACGTCCGCTGGTCAATGTGGTTGTGATCGAACCACCTGGTCCGGCAATGCGGACCAACGGTTGGACAGCGGCAGCGGGAACGGCGATGCTCCGCGGACTTGCCGGACTGCTGGCAGGCGCGTTACTGGCGTTTGGCGCATACTATTGGGAAACGGCGCGCGCTCTGCCGTCACGGAATGGAGGAGGGTAAGATGCAACTTTCGGATTACCTTGCCGTACTGCGTCGCCGCTGGTGGGTTATTCTCCTGACGGCGGTTGTTGCGGTCGCAAGCGCACTGATATTCAGCCGTCTCCAGGAGCGCGTCTATCGCTCGGAGGCGAGTTATCTGGTCGTGCCGAACCGGATCGACAACGGTCTGTCGATCGTGCTGCAGAACAGCATGAGCAGTTTTCGTGAGATGGCGCTGGCACGCCCGCAGTTGCAGAAGATCAGCGATGAGTTGCAACTCGACCGGACACCCGAATGGCTGCTGAAGCGCGTTGCCATCCAGCCGCGCCCCGACGAGCGCAAAATGATCGTGCAGGTCGATTATCCCGATCCGGCGACGGCGCAGCGGCTGGCGGACGCCATTGGCAACAACATGGTGGCGCTGGTCAGCGCACGCAACAATTTCCTCGAAGGAACCGATCGGATCAGCATGACCGTGCTCGAACCGGCGACGCCGCCGGTGCTCCACCGTCCGCAGACTCGCGTCAACATGCTCGCTGGCGCTGTGCTTGGACTGGTGCTTGGCATTCTGCTGGCATTCGTGCTCGAAGCGCTCGATGACACAATCAAAACGCCAGGCGACGTCGAACGGTACGTGCAACTGGCGACGCTGGGGGCGATCCCCGCGACCGGCAGCGACGCCCGAGGCGCAGCGTCGCCAGCCAAACGATGAACAAAGAGAACGATGCAGAGGAATCAGACAAACGGACACATTGACTCCCCGCTTATTGCGTTGCGTGATCCGCTATCGCCAGCCGCCGAAGCCTACCGGACACTGCGCACCAATATTCAGTTTTCCAGCCTCGACAAGCCGCTGCATACCCTGCTGGCGACGAGCACCGCACCCGATGAGGGGAAATCCACTACCCTGGCGAATCTGGCAGTAACCATCGCTCAGGCAGAGCAGCGTGTCATTCTGGTAGATTGTGATCTGCGCCGACCATCGCTCCACACCCTTTTTGGTCTGTCGAACGAGGTTGGGTTGACCAATATGATCCTGGCGCAGGACGATGCGCCGCCGCCGCTCCAGGATACGGGCGTGCCGGGGCTGAGTTTGCTGGCGAGCGGTCCGTTGCCGCCGCGACCCGCCGATATTCTGGGCTCGCGGCGAATGGAAGCGGTGATCCAGCGATTGCGCGGAATGGCGGATATGGTACTCTTCGACACGCCTCCTGTCATTGCCGTGACCGATGCGGCAGTGCTGGCGACGCGCGTGGATGGCGTTCTGCTGGTAATTGAGGCAGGGAGAACACGCCGCGACAGGGCGCGTCGGGCGCGCGAAATCCTGGAGAAGGTCAAAGCCAATATTATTGGCGTGGTTCTCAACGGTGCGCGCTTCGACGGTGAATACGGATACTATGCATGAGGTCTGTTGCCCGACATCGCGCACTGTGATACAATAGCGGCATTGAAGTGCTGAGTGTGGCAAGTGCTGATTACTCCACGCCCACATGAGCACGTCCGGCAGATAAGCGACAGGCAGTCGCACTGTGATGACAGCGACGGAGATCGCACCATGCCTGATTATCCGATACGAAATCCGGCGATTGTTCTGGTGGAGGATGAACCCGACATTCTTATTATTCTCCACCGCCTCATGCGCGATCTCACCGGCGGCTACGACATCGTCACCGTGAGCGGCGGCGCAGAGGCGCTGGCTCAAATTGCGCTTCGTCCCGTGCCGCTGGTTATCACCGACTACAACATGCCAGGGATGAATGGCTTGCAGTTGACCGCAGCCATCAAAGAGACCTCCCCGGATACGCGCGTCGTCCTGATCACGGCATACGCCACTCCCGAACTTGAAAAGCGCGCCCGCGAGCAGCGTGTCGACTATTACCTGCCCAAGCCTTTTCCCCTCGACCGACTTGAGCAAATCGTGCGTGATGTGTTGAGTTAGGGGTTAGGGGTTA
>JANWXL010000126.1 GCA_025055265.1 Roseiflexus sp. | reverse complement strand
CCCATCCGAGACTGCTGAAGACGTTCGCGAAAAGGTGCGCGATTTTCTCCTCGCTGGCGCCCGTCTGGTCTGGGAAGTCCATCCACGCACCCGCGAAGTGCTTGTGCATCGAGCGACAGGTTCGATTCAGGCGCTTTCGGGGGATGATCTCTTACAAGACCCGGACGTGCTTCCCGGCTTTAGCTGGCGTGTGGCGGACATTTTTGTGTAATCGCAGAGAAGTCAATCTGGCAGAGCCTGCGAAGGCAGGCTTCGCAACCGGAGCCCGCGACTTCAGGCGCCGGGTGAGCGGGCGGACAGCGGAATGTTTGTTTAAACAGCACACGACGCATCCCCTGATCACAGGTCTGCGTACTCTGATACCGGTGAGAGTATCACGACCTGCGAGGTTGCACATGACACTACGTTTCCTACTGATAGTGCTTCTTGCGCTTCTGATTGCCGCCTGCGGCGGCGCGCCCCTGGCGGAGCCGCCGGTCTATCCCGATGCAACCGCTGCATCACGCGGCGAGTCGCCGCTGGCGGACGCGATGGTGAGCGGATTGACGGCTGAGATTGTCGGCGAGCAGCAGGCGTCCGCCATCCGCGTCTTCCGGGTTCCGGGGAGCGTCGCGTGGGAGCAGGTCAAACAGTTCTACGCCAGGCAACTCGAAAGCAACGGGTGGCGCGCCGATGGCGGGCTGCTCGTCGAAGGCGACACGATCAGTTACGCTGGATGGCGCAACGGCGACCAGCTCCTGGCGCTTGCCCACACTGAGGACGCCTCGACCGGCGCGACGTACCTGGCAATCGCTGTGATACGCCGGTAAATCAGGTCCCCGCCCTCCGGAAGGGTTTTTCAGAGGGGCGAACGCAAAAGCGCGAAGTCAGGTTAGAGGGGTGTTGATTGCGGGATTTCGCGCCTTTGCTTCTGTGCGTCAACCTTTTCGAGCAATGCTGTGATACCAGTGTGCGCCGGTATACCTGGCGTGCAACGCGACTATGGTATCATAGACTGCGTGTTAAGTACAAAAGCGCAAATCTTCCTGCTCGCAGTCGCTGCGCTGATACCGCTGCTGCTGGGCGCAGCCTGGGCGTGGCGGCGATTCTACCGCGAGGACCAGTCTGACACGGCGCGCACGATTGCCAAAAATAGCGCGCTGCCCATCGCCGCGAACCTCGTCAACAAGGTCATTGACTTTGGGTTTGCAGTCATTGCGCTGCGCTTCCTGGGACCGGAAGGCAATGGCGCGTATGCGTTCGTTGCCCTGATCGCCGGTCTCTATTTTCTCACCATTACGAACTGGGGCTTGAACGACCTGGCAGTGCGCGAAGCCGCGCCCGATCTCGCGCGTGCGCCGCGCCTCTTCAGCATCACCCTGCTGCTCCGTGTTGGCATTGCCACCCTGTTGCTTCCGGTTGCTGCGCTGCTCGTCTTTGGCTATTCGCTGATCGAACGCCCCCTGAGCGGCGCCGAGATCACGGCGCTGGCGTTGCTGATGCTGCACCTGTACCCGGCGGCGCTCGCCGCAGCCTGCTCGGCGTCGTTCCAGGCGTATCAGCGCATGGAAGTGACGGCGCTGGTAGCGCTGCTGACGAATGTGGTCAAGACTCTCGCCGGGGTTGGGGCGTTGCTCATTGCGCCGGACGCGCCCTCGCGGGTGGTGGCGCTGGCGGCGGTGGCGCTGGCAGCGACCATCCTGAACGCTGCGGTGTTCTACATTCTTCAGCAGCGGATGCTGTTTCGCGCACCGCTGGTGTGGGACTGGCCCGCCGGACGCGACCTGTTGCGCGAGGGGTTCCCGCTGCTGCTGAACAGCCTGTTGCTGGCGGTCTTCTTCCGCTTCGACGTGGTGCTGCTGCGGGCGCAGGCTGGCGCAGCCGCGCTCGGTCTGTACGATGCAGCGTACAAAGTCATCAACATGACGCAGATCGTGCCGCCCTATTTTGTGGCGGCGTTATTTCCGCTCCTGGCGCGCTACGCCGTAACGGATCGCGTTGCCCTGGAACGGATGTACCATCGCGCACTCAGTTTGCTTCAACTCCTCGCCTGGCCCGTCGCGGTCGGCGGGACGCTGCTCGCGCCGCTTATCATTGCCATGATCGGCGGGCAGGCATTCCTGCCAGGCGCTGCAGCGGCGCTGGCGATCCTGATCTGGTATTTACCGCTCTCCTATGCAAATGGCGTGACACAGTACGTGCTCATCGCATTGCGGCGCCAGCGTGCAATTATGGTGGCGTTCGTCATCGGCGCGGCGTTCAACCTGGGGATGAACCTGTTGCTCATCCCGGCGTATGGGTACCTCGCGGCGGCGGTCGTGACCGTTGCGACAGAGCTGGTATTGCTCATTCCATTTCTGCGCATTCTGCGGCATGAAGGGGCCACGCCGCCGCTCCTGCGCCTCATGTGGCGTCCGGCAGTCGCCTCACTTGTGATGGGCGCCGCCATGTGGCCCGCGCTCGCCCTCTCGCCGTGGCTGGCAATTGCTGTTGGAGCGCCGGTCTATGGAGCGGCGCTCTGGGCGCTCGGCGCGTTTGGTCCCGAGGAGCGGGCGCTGATGCGGAGAATGCTGCGGAGAAGCGGCGTATCTTCTGGTTAGGGCCGCTATCGTTCTTGAATAATGACTAC
>JANWXL010000122.1 GCA_025055265.1 Roseiflexus sp. | reverse complement strand
GCAGCCAAACCTAATACCCTCAAGCCGGTGGGACAATCCGCCGCATTATAGCACACGTAAAATAAGGGTATGCTAGGAGCCAGCGTCCAGTTCGCAGTTCTCGGTTCTCAGTTCTCCTATGGAACTTGTCTGGCACTCATCATTTGCATCGCTCACCGGCTATAGCGGCTCATCGCTCGCATTTGTACTGGGTCTCGATGCACGCGGCGTAGCGGTCCGCCCGTTGTACCTGTACGGCGCCGACCGCGATGAGCATGTGATGATGGGAGGCATCCACCCTCGCATTGACGAGTTGCAGCGCGCGCCGGTGCGCCTCGACGCGCCGCAAGTTGTGTATGCACCGGGAGATCGTTTCTCGAAAAACAGCGGCCGCTACCGTATCGGCTTCACCATGCTCGAGTTTGATCGGCTGCCGCAGGAATGGGTGCAGCAGGCCAACCAGATGGATGAAGTCTGGACGCCGACCGCATGGGGCGCCAGCGTTTTTGCTGCCAGCGGCGTCACCCGACCCATTTACGTCGTGCCGCTTGGCGTGGATCGGGAGCGCTTTGCGCCGGGAGAACCGCGCACCCATCTGACCGACCGCACGGTATTTCTGTCGGTCTTCGAGTGGGGAGCGCGTAAAGGCTGGGATATTCTGCTGCGCGCCTATCGCGCCGCTTTTCGTGCCAGCGATCCGGTTGTACTGGTGTTGAAGATCGACTGCCGCGCTCCCGGCGATAATCCGGTACGTGATCTGGCAGCGCTGCTGCCATCGCCATCGCCGCCGGTCGTGCTCCTCTACAACCGCTCGCTCGATGCGCAGCGCATGGCGGAACTCTACCGCAGCGCCGACTGTTTCGTGTTGCCGACGCGCGGCGAGGGGTGGGGCATGCCCATCCTCGAAGCGATGGCGTGTGGCATCCCCGCGATTGCCACCGACTGGAGCGGTCCGACAACATTTCTCAACCACGACAATGGGTACCCGCTCCCCATTCGCGGTCTTGCGCCCGCTGATGCTGGCGGCGTGTACGGTGTCGGTGCGCAGTGGGCGGAACCGGACGCTGATGCGCTGGTGGACCTGCTGCGCCGTGTTGTGCAGAACCCCGAAGAGCGCCGTCGCAAGGGGCTGCGTGCCGCCGCTGACGCCACCCGCTGGACGTGGGATCGCGCAGTGGATACTGTCTACCGCCGGTTGCAGGCGTTGAGGGTGGAAGGTTGAAAGTGCGAAGGTGGAAGGCAGCGGCGTTGCAGCGACCCGTTGCCGCCATTGGTATCAATCACGATGAAGTGTTGCCCGTGGGAACGTTGCCCAGCGGAAAAAGCGGAGCATGTGCGATGTTGATGTCTTCATCGCAGGAACTGGGCTGTAGTGCAGCATCACCGACTGAGATGCGAGGCGCCCTGTCAAATTATGGTAAGATTGAAATGTCAGGCATTGCGCCGCAATAATACTGCCATCCACAGAGTGGACCGACTGATGGATAACATGCTCCGGTGCAAAGACTGCCATCTATGCGTGCAGATGGCACATCGATATGCAAATGCTGGCAGTACGCTGCCGCCGATCTGTTGTTGTCCACCGATCATCTGAGTATGCAATGCAACACCTGGACTGCTTCATGTTCCATACTGTGACCAGCGCCGCGTTCCGCTCTGGAAGACGCTGTTTTTTTCACCATAAATCAGGTCGGCGATAGATACCAGGCGTCAGTGGCAGGTGCGTCCCGATCCGGCAGTGAGCGATAGTATGGAGGTTGTCCTCGTCTCCTGGGCTCTGGTGATCAGCGGCAGCGCAGCAATCGTGCTGGCGCTTGCCATCCTGCAACATCGCGAAGCCAGCGGTAATGTAGCATTTGCGCTAATTATGATCGCTGGCGCTATCTGGTCGTGGGGATATTTTTTCCAGATCAATGCTCTGTCTCCAAACCTCGCTATAGCAGCGTTGCGGATCAAGTATCTTGGCATTGTCAGCGTGCCGGCGTGCTGGCTCTGGTTCGCACTGACGTACACTGATCGCGTCGCCCATCTGACCAGGCGTCACGCGGGTGTTCTGGCGTTCTTCCCGGTTCTGACCGTTGCAGTCCATCTGACGAATGACTGGCACGGTCTGTTCTACCAGCGTATTACTATCATGCCGCCGGATGCGTTGCCCCGTCTGAGGTTCGAGTACGGTCCGTGGTACTGGTTCCATGTCGGATACTCATACCTGATTGCTTTGATCGGCGTCTGGCTTCTCATACGCTTCTGGAGAAACGCACTGCAACTGCATCGCGCACAGATTGCACTGCTGATAGGCTCATTGCTCTGCATGACGGTCGTCAGCCTGGCGTTCTATGTGAGTCAGCAGTTTAGAGGTCTCTTCGACGTTACTCCCGTCCTGCTCACTGTCAATGGCGTCTTCTTCTATCTGGCGCTGTTCCGTCCCAGGCGACTCGATGCGCGTCCGATTGCTTACACTCATCTGTTCGAACAATCGAGTGACGGGGTGCTGGTATTCGATACATATGGAAGAATTATCGATTGCAACCCGGCAGCGCGTCGTCTGCTCAATCTGGCGAACCCTGTCGGACAACCGGTGCAGACCGCCTTGAGCCGATGGCCCGCGCTGGCGCATTATTGCACCAGTTCTCGCATGAATGAACCAATCCGCATAGAACGCGATGCGCAGGTGCTCGATGCTCGCTGTACAGCTCTGCACAACCGTCGCGGGCAGCAGAGCGGATACATGCTGGCGGTGCGTGATGTGACGGACCAGTGGCGGATACAGCAGGCGCTCATGGCGAGCGAAGCGGCGCTGCGTGAGGAACGTCGCCTGTTTATGAGTGGACCGACTGTTGTCTTTCGCTGGGAGGCCAGCGAAGGTTATCCTGTTTCGTATGTTTCGCCCAACGTGCAGGAGCAGTTCGGATATGCGCCTGAAATGTTCGTCGATGGCAGGTTGAGCTACATGTCGCTGATCCACCCCGACGACCGACCACGAGTCGAGCAGGAGATTATTGACTATGTCAGTCAGAAAGCGACCTGCTATCGCCAGGAGTACCGGTTGCGACGCGCTGATGGCGAGTACCGCTGGATTCATGATCACACAACGGTCGTCTACAATGATCGAAGCGAACCGGTCTGGTTTCTTGGCTATATTCTCGATGTCACTGAGCAGAAAAGCGCTGAAGCCAGGCGACGCGAAATCGAGCGTCACCTTCAACAAACCCAAAAGCTGGAAAGCCTGGGGTTGCTGGCAAGCGGAGTCGCCCATGATTTCAATAATCTGCTGATGGCGATCATGGGCAACCTCGACCTGGCGTCGCTGACGCTCGCCAGAACGTCCGCCGCCTACCAGCACGTGCGCAATGCGATGCTGGCAACCCGCCATGCTGCCGGGTTGACCCAACAATTGCTGGCGTACGCTGGAAGGGGAAGTAATCAGTGCACTGAGGTCGATCTCACCGGGATCGTAGAAAGCATGGCAGACGTGTTACGCATATCGGTGGGCGGGCAGACGCGCCTTGAATTGCAACTCGATTCGCATCTTCCGACATTCCAGGCGGACTCGTCACAGATTCAGCAGATTGTGCTTAATCTGATCCTCAACGCGGCTGAGGCGCTTCCTCCAGATGGCGGGATCATCCGCCTGCGCACCGGCGTGCGTTTCTGCGATGAGGCGTTTCTGGCGATGAACCGCGTCGATGATCAGTTGCCTCCAGGTGATTATCTCGTGCTGGAGGTTGCCGACACGGGGTGCGGCATGGACGAAGAAACGCAGCGTCGCATGTTCGATCCGTTCTTTACGACCAAGACAATAGGGCGCGGGTTGGGCATGTCGGCGGTGCTTGGCATTGTGCGCAACCATCACGGCGGGATCATCGTTGACAGCGCCCCTGGACGAGGTACAACGATCAGCGTTCTGTTTCCGCCGTCACTGATCGAAGGGAAGCGCGCCGCGCCTATCGATCAGGAACCGACAGCGACTCCAGAACGTGCAACGATCCTTGTCGTGGACGACGAGGCTGATGTTCGCGATGTCACAGCGCGCCTGCTTATCCATCTCGGCTTCCGTGTGATCGCTGTCGCCGATGCTGAGGCGGCCACACAGGCCCTGAAAGAGCACATGTCGGATATTGCGTGCGTCGTGCTCGATGCCAATCTTGGAGGCGTTGACGGACCGGGCGCGCTGAGAGCGCTGCGTGATCTTGCGCCTCACGTGGCCGTGATAGTGGCAAGCGGATATAGTCAGCGTGACATTCTGGATCGCTTCGCCGACGCCGCCATCGATGGCTTTCTGCAAAAACCATACCAGATGACAGAACTGTATGGCGCTATCCAGCGCGCCTTGCGGCGAACAATTATGGCGACCGCCTCTGAGCCGCTTTCAGACGCTGGTGCAACCCTTGAAGCGCAATAAACGCCGGGCGCGGACTCCAGTCAGGATTAAGCAAGCCAAATGACGCCTGCTCGTGGTTCGGGTTGCCCTGCGCCCCCCACAGGACCGCGAAGTTCATATTCCACAAGAACATCGCGCCGACCCACGGACGCCCTTCCGCATCACGATACTGCTCATACACTCGTGTGATCGCCCGCACGATGTAGTCTGCCTGATCCTCGAACGTCATCAGGTTGCCAAACTCAAACCCGGGCGTATTGTTGGGCGTCGCCCAGCCATATTCAGTGATCCAGATCTGACGGTCGCCAAGACCATGCTCGATCATGAGGGCGCGCACATTCTCGACGTGACGGAAGTAATGGGTCGGATGGTCGTTCCAGCCCGGACGATTGCCAGGCAATTCGGGGTAGAGCCAGTCGGGAGAGTTTGCCGCTCCGCCTGGATGCACTGCCTGTGCATCGAAGTAGTCACGGATCATGCCGCCTTTGTAGGTATACATCGCCCGCAGATACTCGATGTCAGGAATGGCGCGCTCTGGATCAAAGACTCCGGTCGATGCCGGCGCCGCCGCCAGGACGTAGATGTTCGGGTTGATTGCCTTGATGCGGCGATAGCACTCTGCCAGGATTTCAACGTACCGTCCTGGATCCTCCGGCGTGACGCGACCGCCATTCTCGACCGCCAGGTTTGGCTCGTTCCAGATCTCGATAGCAGCGATACGGTCGCCGTATCGCTCCACCATGGCTGCGACAAAATTGCCCATAACCCTCGGATCGCGCGGTTTGCCGCCATTCCCCGGAGGATAGAATGGCGGCGATTGCACGACGTTTACCAGCAGCTTCAGGTTGCTGGCGGATACATCGGCGACAATGTTGTCCAGCTCGTCCCAATAGTACACGCCCGGCGCGGCTTCGATATCTTTCCAATGCACCTGTTGACGCACCCAGTCGAAACCGGCGATCTGCGTCAGAATCAGCACCCGGCTGCGGTCGGTATAATACAGATGCGCCACCACACCGAATTGCAGCGCAGAGGTGCGCAAGAAGCGCGGCTGCGGTTCCGGCGGGTCTGGCGCTTCTGGCGATGTTTGCGGCGTCGGAGTGCTCGCCAATGGCGGTTGTACTGCCGTCGTGGGGCGCGTCTCGATCACGCCGGGACGGGTCAGCGGATTGGTTGTCGCCGATCCGCAGGCGGCAAGGAACGCGACAATGACCCCGTACCATGCAATCTGGCGTACAAGGCGGGTGTGATGTTTCATTGGTCGTGCTGTCGGCGAATAAACGAATGGGTCAACGAATGGGTCAACGAATGGGTCAACGAATAAACGAATGGGTTAACGAATGGGTCAGCGAATAAACGAATGGGTCAACGAATGGGTCAGCGAATAAACGAATGGGTAACGAATGGGTTAGCGAATAAACGCATGGGTCGACGAATGGGTTAGCGAATAAACGCATGGGTCAACGAATGGGTCAGCGAATAAACGCATGGGTCAACGAATGGGTTAGCGAATAAACGCATGGGTCGACGAATGGGTTAGCGAATAAACGCATGGGTCAGCGGATAAACGAATAAGATCATCAGTAAACGAATGCCTCAAGCCTTCAACCCTAACTTTCACCCTTAATCTCTGTGCTCTCTGCGCCTCTGTGGTTTTCGTGACGCGCACGCGCCTGCGAATAGACGCATGACCCGGCGTTCAACGTTCATTCTTTCAACCTTCGACCTCCTCGCGCCACGACCAGACTCCGCCAAGCGTCATGGCGCCAAATCGCTCCCGTCCCCCTTCGTTCTGGACGGTAAATCGATAGAGACGGTCGTGATGGTCATAGGCGTGCAGCATCGTTTCGTCGTATGCCGCCGCACTGAGGAAATAGCGTCCTGCCAGCAGCGGCAGCGCCGCAATGCGCATCTCAACGATGCCTTCGCCCTGCACGGCAGGTATGTCGAGACCGGCGAACAGCGTATTTGGTCCGGCGAGAAGGATGCCGCTTTCGTGATGGATCGCCAGCCCGAATACCGGGCGCGGCACGGCTCGACAGGCGCGATAGCGGATGCGGATGGTCAGCGGCGCGCCAGTGTGGATGACTACCCGCGCTACGCCGTGCGCATCGAGCAATTCCACGCCGGTGATCTCGATTTCGCGCGTGCCGAAACGCCGATTGGGATCTGCGACCAGCGTCTCATGCTGCGCCAGCGCCTCGCGTTCGCGCCGGTTCACCTCCGCAAGATAGGCGTCGATCACCTCGCCGGTCGCGCCAAGCGCACGAACAATGCCGTGATCAAGCCACACTGCGCGATCGCACAGGGTGCGGACTGTATCGAGCGCGTGTGATACAAAGATGATCGTCTTCCCCATGTGGCGAAACGTCAGAATGCGATCCATGCACTTGCGCTGAAATGACTCATCGCCTACTGCCAGCACTTCGTCCGTGATCAGAATATCGGGATCGACCGCAGTGGCGACAGCGAATGCCAGGCGCGTATACATGCCGGAAGAGTAGTACTTGACCTGAAGATCGAGGAAATCGGCCATATCGGCGAACGCCACGATCTCATCCAACCGCGCCGCCATCTCGCGTCGGCTGAGTCCCATCAGCGAACCGTAAAGGAAGATGTTGTCGCGCCCGCTCAACTCGGGGTGAAAGCCGCTGCCAAGTTCGAGGAGCGCAGCCACACGCCCTCGCAAACGCACCCGTCCCGATGTTGGTTCGAGAATGCGAGTCATCAGCTTGAGCGCGGTGCTCTTCCCCGCGCCATTGTGACCGATCAGCCCAAAACTTTCACCGCGCGCGACGCTAAAACTGACGTTGCGCAGCGCCCAGAATTCGTCAGCGACTGTGCGTGGACGTAAAAGCCCTGAGATGCGCTCGCGTATGGTCACAGGGCGTTCACGCTGGAGAACGAACCGTTTGGAAACGTCGTCGAACTCGATCGCTGCGTTCATCGCGCTTCCCGTATCCCACTCTCAGAAGGCCAGAGTTCTGGCAAGGCTCTGGTCTCACCAGACGGCGCATAGTACAGCGAACACGCTCGTATGTCAACGTTGGAGCGATACGCACTGCGCACGCTGCCTCTGGCTGTGGTACGATTGGTGTGATCAACCGTTAACGTTACGCCTGATCAGAGTACGGCGAAGGAACCGTGCCATCGAAGCGCAGCGATCAGGCGGAACTCTCATCGCTATGATGGCAACCGCAACCCGACGGTTGACACGACATTGCACTGTGTGCTACATTCGCATTTGTTCCAGTATTGGGGAATGACTCAATGACCCGTCATCGCCAGTTCGACAAGTTGCTGCTCACGCATACGGACGCCGAATCCCTCTTTTCCAAGCATGGACAGATCGTTGCAGCTCTGGCGCGCTCGCTGCTTGAACGCGCGCCAGGCGACCGGATCACTCGTGTTCACGAATACGCCGCGCGCCTTGATGCCAGTGTCGGAACCGTCCAGGCAGGGTTGCAGTACCTGACCTCGACCGGCGCCGTGCAACTCGAAGCGCGTGGGCGTCTCGGCACCTATGTCGTTGCCGTCAATTACCCTCTGCTGTGGACAATTGCAATGCGGCGACCGCTGGTCGGCGCGCTGCCGCTCATCTATTCACGCCGCCTGATCGGGCTGGCGACCGGGTTGCGCGCTCAGTTCGACCGCCTGCCGCTCGATGTGGAACTGCGCTTCATCCGCGGTTCTGGTCAGCGCGTGCAGGCGTTGATGGCGCATCAGTGCGATTGGGCGCTCCTCTCACGCTACGCTGCAATGCAATATCCGGAACTTGATGTTGTAGCAGAACTTGGTCCTGACACGTTTATGGCGCAGCACGTGCTGATTCTGCGCGACGCCGCTGCGTCCGGCGTCCAGGATGGCATGCGAATCGGCGTAGACCTGTCATCGGGCGATCATTCGTTCATTGTGCACGCGATCTGCCGTGAGCGGTGCGTCGAATTCGTCGAGATCGATTATGCCGAAGGGCTGCACCTGGTCATGAGCGGCGCCATTGATGGCACCGTCTGGAGTCGTGAGGACGTGCCATCCGAAATCACCGATCTGAGGGTCATTCCGCTCAGTCCGCACGATTACCCGGAACTCATCGCGCTTGGCACGGCGACACTGGTCGTTGATAAAGGAAATCGGACGGTTGCCGCGGTGTTGCGCGCCGCTCTCGATGTGGACGAGCTGCGCCTGATACAACACGAGGTGCTGGAGCGGCGTCGCATGCCAGCCTACTGAGAGCAAACCTGCTATGACAGAATTGACCATCGCCAGCGTTGCCGATGTCTGGGCGGCAGCGCAGCGGACGCGCCGCAAACCGCTGGCGGCATCCACGATTGCCACATACTGCGACGCATGGCGCTCGTTTGCAGCCTGGGCGCAACGCGAGGGGCGACACACCGTCGCCGACATTGCAGCCCCTGATCTGGGCGCGTGGATCGACTCCCTGAAAGGTATGGCGGATGGCACGGTGCTGACGTATGGTCACGGGGCGCTGGCAATCTGCAAGTTTCTCGCTGATCGCGGCTATCTACGCTGCGATCTGGCGCTGATTCGCCTGCACCTGCGCGACGCGCTGCCTCGCGCCTACGCCAGCCGCGCGCCCGACGTCCCCGACCTGCGTAAACTGGTGTCGTTCTACGATGGCGAACTGCCGCCCGGCGAGCCAGGAAGCCGCGCCGAACGCGATCGCCTGAACATGCTGCGCAATGCCGCGCTGCTGCACACCCTCTTCTCTACCGGCGCGCGGATCTCCGAGGTGTTGAGCCTGAATGCAGACGACGTTCGCGCCGACGATGGCAGTATTCTTCCGCGCACTTTCGTGGTCGGAAAGGGGCGACGGCGGCGCGCCGTTTTTCTGCGCGCGCACGCGCAACGGGCAATCCTGCAGTACCTGCACGCGCGGCGCGCTTCCTTCCCGCATGCCGAAGCCCTCTTTATCTCGCACGGTCCGCGCGGCGCTGGCGGACGATTAGGGCGCATTGCAGCCTGGGAGATTGTGACCGACGCCGCTCATCGCGTTGCAGACCAGATTGAGCGCGAGGGTCGCAGTCGTGAAGCGCGCGCTCTGCGGTCGGTCACCCCGCACACGTTCCGCCACTTCGTCGCCACCTGGCTGCTCAACGAAGGCGCGCAACTCTCCGAGGTCTCGGCGATCCTGGGGCACGCCAACACCCGCATTACCGAGCAGTACTATGCGCGCCATACCGATGAACGGTTGCAGGAACTGCATGATCAGTTCGCGCCAGATCCGGAATCGTGATAATTTTACCTGTCCTTAATACGTTCTTGACACTCCTGCGTTATCAATGTGTACCACGTATGGTATACTCAGGAGAAAGCACCCGCTCACCCGAAATCTAAGGAGAGTTTTCCGTATGCGTATTCTCGTCCTTGGCGGCGACGGCTACCTGGGCTGGCCGACCGCATTGCACCTCTCGCAGCGCGGCCACGAGGTCGCTGTCCTCGACAACTTCTCGCGGCGACTCTGGGATCACGAACTCGGTGCCGAAAGCCTGACGCCGATCGAGACACTTCAGCAGCGCATCGCTGTCTGGCGTCAGCTCACCGGTAAAATCATCATCCCCTTCATTGGCGACCTGTGCGACTACACCTTTCTGGAGCCGGTGATCCGTGATTTCCAGCCGGAGGCGGTTGTCCATTTCGGTGAGCAGCGTAGCGCCCCCTACTCGATGATCGACCGCCAGCACGCTGTGTTCACCCATGTCAACAATGTTGTTGGAACACTGAACCTGCTCTACGCCATTGCAGACCACGCACCGGATTGTCATCTGGTCAAACTGGGAACGATGGGAGAGTACGGCACCCCAAATATCGACATCGAAGAGGGATACATCACTATCACGCACAAGGGGCGCACCGATACCCTTCCCTATCCGAAGCAGCCTGGCAGTTGGTACCATGCCACGAAAGTGCACGATAGCACAAACATCCTGTTGGCATGTCGTATCTGGGGATTACGCGCGACCGATCTGAATCAGGGGGTCGTCTATGGCGTGGAGACGCCGGAAACCACGATGGACCCGCGCCTGGCGACGCGCTTCGACTATGACGGCGTCTTCGGAACGGCGCTCAATCGCTTCCTGGTGCAGGCGGTCGTTGGTCTGCCGCTGACCGTCTATGGCAAGGGCGGGCAGACGCGCGGCTTTCTCGACATTCGCGATACGCTGGCGTGCGTTGAACTTGCTATCCTCAATCCGGCGCCCCGTGGCGAACTGCGCGTGTTCAATCAGTTCACCGAGCAGTTTAACGTTGCCGGCCTTGCCGAAGCGGTGCGCGAAGCAGCGCAGGAATTCGGTCTCGATGTCACCATTCATCACCTGCCCAATCCGCGCGTTGAGAAAGAAGAGCACTACTATAACGCCGCCAATACGCGCCTGCTCGACCTGGGGCTGAAGCCGCACTATCTGAGCGAGACGCTGCTTGAGTCGGTGATGCGCGTGGTGATGCAACACCGCGACCGGGTGCGGCCTGAACTGATCATGCCTGCGGTCAACTGGCGCCGCACGCACAACCCGATCGTGCCGACTGAGGAACCGGTGATCCGGCAGGTATAACCACGATCGATATCGGTCTGGATGGTTATTCACCGGGATGGGCGCCCCGACGTTGGCGATGCTCTGGGCGCCCCGACCGCGCCTGCCGCCGTGTTTGCAGGGGCGGGTTCCCTTGCCTACCTGCAGCGGGCGCCCACAGGGGGGCGCTCCTACGACGCATGCACCCGCATTCGTAGGGGCAGGTTCCTGTGCCTGCCCGCAGCGGGCGCCCACAGGGGGGCGCTCCTACGACGCATGCACCCGCATTCGTAGGGGCAGGTTCCTGTACCTGCCCGCAGCGGGCGCCCACAGGGTGGCGCCCTTACGATGATCCGCTCACATATGCCCGGACTTCCGACGCCGGAATGCGCACCTGTTGCATGGTGTCGCGGTCGCGCACGGTGACGGTGCCATCGTCGAGCGACTGAAAATCGACAGTGACGCAGTAGGGTGTGCCGATTTCGTCCTGGCGGCGGTAGAGTCTGCCGATGGCGCCAGTGTCGTCGTAGACGGTGCGGAAGAAACTGCCCGTCTGGATCGCTTTGCGCAGGTCCTGCGCCATGGCAACCAGCCCTTCATGGTTGCGTTTGAGCGGGAAGACGGCGACGCGGATCGGCGCGAGATGCGGTTTCAGGTGCAGCACCGTGCGGAAGAATTCGTCAATCGGTCCCTGCGCCTGCCCGCGCAGTTTTTTCCCCAGCTCGATCTGATCGGCGCCGGGCATCGCCAGAAGCGTCTCGATCTGCGGCATGGCTTCGGGCAAACCCGCCAGGATGGCCTGCCCGCGTTCGAGCAATGCATCGCGCGTTTCGGGCGCCAGTTTGTCGCTCCTGCCGACCGATTTGAGGAACGCTTCGAGCGCGTCGGTCACTGCGCCAATCCGTTCAGGCGGCGGCGCTTTGACCATCTGCTCATCGTAGGCCTCGGCGAGCACCGCCAGGAAGCAGCGCCCAACCCCGGCCGACGGCTCGATCACGAAAGGCACAACGTGCCGTTTACTCTCCGGGTCATAGTAGGTCAGCCTGGCAGTGCTGTCGCGGTTCGGGTTCGTGCGCGCCGTCAGATTAAGCGTCTCCTGGTCGCGGCTATGTGAGCCAAGGTCATAGTCGGTGCGACTGGCAATCCCTTCGACTTCCTCATACCCCAGGGTAGGGTAGTTGTACATCAGATCGAAGGTGCGTTTCGAGTAGTGCGCCAGTTCATCGGGCGGCACGTCGTAAATCCTGATCCGCTCGCGGGGAATGCCGATGCTCTCCCACCACGCAAGCCGGTCTTCTAGCCAGCGCTGATGCCATTCGTCCTCCGTGCCAGGCATGACGAAATACTCAATCTCCATCTGCTCAAATTCGCGCACGCGAAAGAGGAAGTTGCGCGGATTGATCTCATTGCGGAACGCTTTGCCAACCTGCGCAATTCCGAATGGCAGTTTGCGACTGGTCGTCGCCAGCACGTTGCCAAAATTCACAAAAATACCCTGAGCGGTTTCCGGCCGCAGATACGCAAACGAGTCCGCGTCCGCCACCGGACCGATGGCGGTTTTGAACATCATGTTGAACGGTCGCGGCTCAGTCAGGTTGGTCGATCCGCAGTTTGGGCAGCGCCCCTTGATGTGGTCGGCGCGCCAGCGACTTTTGCAGTCGCGGCAGTCGACGAGCGGATCGTTGAAGGTCTCCTCGTGCCCGGAATAGCGCCAGGTCAGGCGATTCATCAGAATGGCGGCGTCCAGACCTTCCATATCATCGCGTTCGTACACATTTGTGCGCCACCACGAGGCGATGATATTATTCTTCAATTCAACGCCGAGCGGTCCCCAGTCAAAAACGCCCTGCAGCCCGCCATAGATTTCGGAACTGGGGAACACAAAGCCGCGTCGTTTACAGAGCGACACCAACTGATCAAGGGTTGTTGCTGGCATACTGTTCTTTACTTTTCTTCCGGCACGAGCGCCCGATTGTCCACAATGCCGTTGACTTCGCTGGCGCGCGACTCTGGATGCGTCCGCTGCGTTTGCGACTCTGCGTGATTGAGATGGGTATAGATCTGCGTGGTCGAAATCGACGTATGCCCCAGCAATTCCTGCACAGCGCGCAGATCAAAACCGGCATTGAGCATATGCACTGCAAACGAATGCCGCAACATATGGGGCGTCAGATCGCTCAACCCAAGCTCCTCAGCATACTGTTTGAGGATCAACCAGAACCCCTGCCGCGTCAGGCGTTTGCCGCGATGATTGAGGAACAACGCCTCAGTTGACGACCCGCCGCTGCGGGCAAGCTGGCTGCGACTGATATCGAAGTACTCTTCCAACGCCGTTGCCGCCGATCCGTTGATCGGCAGGAAGCGCACCCGCCCATTCTTGCCAACGCAACGAACTTCGCTCCGCTCAAGATCGACATCGTTCACATTCAATGCCACCAGTTCGCTCACCCGCATCCCGGTGGCATACAGCAATTCAAGCATTGCCTTATCACGAATACGCTCCGGCGTCGGCGAGCGCAACGGCAATTCGAGCAACTCATCGACCTGGCGCGGCGTCAGGGCGCGCGGCAGATCGCGGTCAACCTTTGGCGAGTCGATGCGCTCGGTAGGGTCGCGCCGCACAATGCCGCGCTCGGTCAGAAACGAAAAGAACGATTTCACTGCCGCGACCCGGCGCGCCACTGTTGAACTGGCGTAGCGGCGCTCACGAAGATCAATCATAAACGCCAGCACATCGTCGTGCGTCACATCACACCATTCAGAGCGCCCTCTCGCGTGCAAGAAGTTGCAAAACTGTTCGAGATCGGTGCGATATGCCGCAATCGTGTTGGCGGCCAGATGACGTTCATCTGCCAGATGACGCAGAAACGTTTCAACCTGTTCATTCATGAGTGTCTCCAGCGCGCAACATGCCTGACTGTGCCTCCGGGTGTGCGCCAGATTGCACAGTCGCCTCGAGAGCGCCTTCGGCAGTGAATGGCGAACAACAACGCAGCAGAATGCTCAATGTCAACGTATGTTACCGCAAGGGTTCGTGTGTGTCAACCAACCACTGCTACGTCGACATACTGAGCAAAAAATCGGTCCAGATGTTCCCGCGCCTCGGCGACGCCAGACGAATGATGCACTGCGCTGCGCAATGCTGCGGCGCCCGGGAGTTCGATGCCGAACTGACCGATGAGTTGTTTCAGCTTGTTCAGCGCCAGGCGTTCTGGCAGCTCCTCGCAGCACATCTCCAGGTATCGCGTCAGAAACTCATACTTGTCGGCAGGCGTCACGACCATCGGCTGCATTCCTGTGCGCAATTGAGCGATCTGGCGGAAGATCCACGGATTGTGCATTGCTGCCCGACCGATCATTACCCCATCGGCGCCGCTCTCGCGTAGGCGGCGCAACGCATCAGCCGCATCGCGCACATCACCTGACCCAACCACAGGAATGCGTACCGCCTGCTTGACTTCAGCGACGCGGCGCCAGTCGGCGACGCCGCTATACCCCTGCGCGCGCGTGCGCGGATGCAGCGCCAGCGCTGCGACGCCAGCCTGCTCCGCCATTTTTGCGGTATCCAGATAATTCAGGCTCTCTTCGTCCCATCCAGCGCGAAACTTGAGCGTGACCGGGATCTGGACGGCGTTGCACACCGCTTTGAGCAGCCGTTCCATTTTTGGCAGGTCGCGCAGGAGCGCCGAGCCGTGACCGCCGCCGGTCACCTTCGGCGAAGGGCAACCACAATTGATATCGAGGATATCGGCGCCCAACTCCTCAACGACGCGCGCAGCCGCCGCAACCAGGTCCGGCTCGCTGCCGCTCAACTGCATGGCGATCGGGCGCTCTTCGGGCAGATAGTCGAGCTGGCGGTGGCGGCTGCGCGCGCGCGGACTGACCGCCGAGGCGCTGGTCATTTCGCTGCACACCAGACCACATCCGCCCAGGCTGAGGATCATGCGGCGGAAAATGCTGTCGGTGACGCCGACCATCGGCGCCAGCACAATATTGGGAGAGATAGTGATGTCCCGGATCTGATACCTTGTCGGAAGATCGTCGTACATGCGCCTGCAAAATCTCTGACTGCGATGGTGAGAATACACTCTTTTGAATTATACCAGAGTCATGGTCCATGACGGGATATTGTTTGTTTTGGACGTCCACAGGGGAGCGCCCCCTCCAATGGCCGCGCCACATTCAACGGGCGCCGTTTTGAGACGTTGTGGGGCGCTGCGTGAGACGTTGTGATGCAACGCGTTGGTTGAGTAAGACGTTGCGATGCAACGTCTCTCCTTTCCCACGGATAACGGGCAACAAGCAACGTTTTGAGATATTGTATTGAAACGTTTCTGCCCTCCCATCTTCAACCTTCCACCCTTCCCACCTCTCGCCTGGCATCCCTCGCCTCACGCCTCTGCCGCATCTGCCACGCCAGCGCCGCGCCCAACGCTGTCGTTTCCAGCGCCGAGGTGATGGCAAATGCCGCCGGAATCGCCGCCACGCCCCACGGTTCCAGCCACATCCAGATCAGCGCGCCGCGCCCCGCGAGTTGTGCGCAATTCGTCACCAGCGGCGTCTGCGTGTCGTGCAATGCGATCAGCCCGCGTGTCAATACTTCAGTAGCGACATACACCGGCAGACCTGCAAGATACACCACGAACAGCATCGTCGTCAAATCGCCCGCAGCCGCATCGAAACGACCGCGTTCAAACAACAGACGAACAAGCGTGCGACCGGTAAGCGCCAGCGTGAGCGCAACTGCGATCGCCAGGATCAGGCTGATTGCCAGCGCTGCAATCACGGTGCGTCGCATACGTATCCAGTCGCTGCGCGCTGCATACGCGGCGATGCGTGGAAATGCCGCCTGCGCCAGCGCAACGCCGATCAATCGAAGCGGCACACCCATCAACAGCCCGGCGTTGAAGAGCGCTGGCAGCGCTCCCGGCTCCCGCGCCAGCGACGCAAATGCCGTATCAACAATGCCCCCAGCGTAGTTCACGCCGGACGACAGGCCGTTGGGCGCCAGCAGGCGCAGCATCCGGCGCAGTCGCGCATCGCGCAGATCCCACGCCGGGCGCACGTGAAAACGGTTGGCGCGCAGCCCGGGCCACAGAATGACTAGTTGCAGGATTGCATCGCCAACGACGCCGAATGTCGGACCGTAGATGCCGACGCCGGGAATGAAACGCGCTGCCAGGATGCCACTGATCATGGTTACATTATGAGTTACTATTGAGATTGCTGTCAATAAGAACTGGTTGCGCGCATTGAGCACGGCAATTGCCACACTCGCCAGTACGACCAGCGCCAGTTGCGCCAGCATAATCCGGGTCAGCGCCACGGTCAGCGCAGCGGTTTCAGCGTCGAAGCCAGGGGCAAGAACAAAACGCACAAAGAAAGGGGCGAAGATGATGCAGACCAGCACCACCAGCGAGACAGCGACGGTCAGTGTGGTCGCCGCCAGGTTCACCAGTCGCCGCTCGGCGGCGTCGCCGGATTCGTAGCGCGCGCCGAGCAGTACCGGTATCATCGCGTTCGACAGGGCGCCGCCGCTGATCAGGCTGGCGATCGTATCGGGCAGACGGAAGGCGGCATAGTAGGCGCTCGCCTCCATCCCGGCGCCAAATTCGGCATTGAACAACGCCTGGCGGACAATACCAAGTCCGGCTGATAATACATATGCGGAAATGAACAGGATCGTTCCTTCCGCAATGCTGAATTCACGCCGGATCATGGACCCACAACAGCCCGCAGCGCTCGAATGTTGCCCCATGGCGCCGTCGTCGGCATCACACAGCCGGTCGAAAGACAGATGCGCCGTCCGTTCATCGCCTCGATCGCCTGGCGCGCCAGCGACTGCACGGCGGCTGGCGCGCCTTCAACGATGTCGCGCTGGCTCAACCCGCCGACGACCATCCCCGGAAAGCGGCGCGCGCCTTCGGCAAGGTCAGGTCCGGTGTCGCGGTCGTGCCAGTTGAGCGCCTGCGCCGGATATTCTGCTGCGATGTCGAAGTAGGAATAGATGCCATGCAGGTGGAGCAAAATAAACGGCGGTTTTCCCTGCGCTGCGCTGGCTGCGTGCGCTGCCTCGAGAATGCGCAGATCGAGCGGACGGCAGACCTCGCGGTATTCGGTTTCGCTAATCACGTCCGCCGTGCAGCGTTGCATCGCATAGAAGATGCCATCGGCGCCAGCGTCCAGCACGGCCTCGACAAAGCGGACGGTCGTTTCGGTGATCGCCTCGAGCGCACGCAGCAGGTCGGAGCGATGTCGTCGGAGATGCACGATGTCCATCCCATTGCCGATCAGGTTCTTCGCCTGACTGATCGGGCTGAAGACCGTCGCCAGCAACGGAACATCGGGATCGATCAGTTCGCGCGCACGGCGGACGGCGACCAGATGGGCGCCAAGCGCGCCCGCACGCGGGTCGAGCGGCTCGATACGTCGCCAGTCGGCGGGGACGCTGACCGGACGCGCTACATAGTCGCTGGTTCCTTCGGAGTGCCCGCGATACACGACGCGGCATCCCCAATCCTCGACGCAGAAACTGCTCGACGGCGTAAACTTGACGAAATCCCAGTCGTACTGCGCCTGGAACGCAGCAACGGACAATGCCAGTTGTTCGGGGTCCTGATCGTCCACCGGGAAATGGCGCCAGAGCGCCACTGGCGGGCGATCAACCGGTTCGCCGCGGATCGCCGCAGCGAGTCGTTCACGTCGGGTCATCGGCATAGTGCACCTCTCACGTTCTTGTTCCAGCCCGATCAGAAAACAGACGACTGCCAGTAGAATGGTACCACGGTTCATCTGCAGGCGTTGCACCGTTGCAGTCATGCCACGCATGAACGCACGCCTACGTGTCCAGCTTATGGAGTTTGAGAAAATAATCCGGTATCGCCGGATCGAGCCCGCGAAGGCGGGCTTCGCAACCGTAGCCTGCGACTTCAGGCGCCGGGCAGGTATGCGGATAGAAGAATGCTTGTATCTTTCGGTCAGGCTTTCAGGGATTATGCTGTACCAGTGTTCGCGATATAATTTGAGTGTTTCGATTGAAGTTCATGTCCACAGACCAATGCCAGAGTTACCCGAAGTTCAACACGCCGCCGACAGCCTGGGAATGCAGATCGCTGGCGTGCGCA